>NZ_JANZMJ010000049.1:0-28454 GCF_025175645.1 Peribacillus aracenensis | reverse complement strand
CTTCAGGGAAGAGTCATTCATTAGAAAACATCATAAATCATTTTAAATCATTCACAAATGTGGAATTTATAACGAAAACAAACAATAACTTTGCAAGCGAAGTTCATAATGAAATTAATTTGGATAAAATTAAGAAATTAGGATGGGAACCTATTATTAACTTAGAAAAATCTATTTTAGATATTCTTAATTTCTACCGTATGAATAAATGATCAAATATAAATCAGATGTTACTGAATGTTGATTAATAATTCTAAAAAAAAGGATTCTAATAGGAATTTTTTGATAAAAGGACTGTACCATAAATACGAGAAGATTTATTGATTTGTATATATGGGTGCTATCAGAAATAAAGGTTTATAAACTTATATAATTATCATTAGGAGGAACGTAATGAAAGTAGGAGTAGTGCTTCCGGTTTTTAATCAAGAACCACAATACATTTTTGAATGCATACAATCCCTTCAAAATCAGACTTTTCGACAGTTCAAACTGGCAATTGTGATAGATGGGGCTAATGTAGAGACGGTTAATGCAGTTTATGAAGCATCACAAGTGTTAACGATACCCTTTCAAATTATTAACAGAACAGAAAACCAAGGCATTGCGTATACCTTAAATGAGGGATTCTCTTATCTTACTGATTGTCCCTACCTTACTTGGGTATCCAGTGATAACAGGCATTATCCCGAATTCTTGCAGGCATTAGTCAAAACAATGGACTCTACACCAAAAGAAATAGTTCTCGTTTATTCTTTATATCATCGAATAAATGAGAAAGGCATCAATGTATCAAATTCTGAAGAGATGCATCAATTTATGACTTCATTAATGAGACGCCCAAAAGAACAAATATATTCCGTTTGTTTTTTAGGAGCCTCTTTCTTATTTAGGAGGCAGGCATTTGAAAAGGCAGGTGGATACAGAAATAAATTTCCCATCGCGCAGGACCATGACTTTTGGATGAGGATTCTACAGCATGGCGATATTTATTTTCTGGAGAAATATTTAATGGAATACCGAGTCAATGGAAAATATTCACTTACCACTTTGACACCGTCTGAGGATCTGATACTAGAAAGTATGAGAAGCAGCATTGATAATCGGAAAACGATACAAGACATTCCAAGGGTATCAGTATTGTTAACTTCTTATAATCAGTGTAAATATATCGACCATGCGATTGAAAGTGTCCTTAATCAAACGTTTACCAACTTCCATCTTATTGCTGTAGATGATGGTTCCACCGATGGAACTCAAGAAATCATCTATCAAAAAAAAGATTCCAGACTCATCGGGCTTTTCCTTAATCACCGTGGAAAGGCTCATGCATTGAACGCAGGCCTTGAGTTCTGCTTAGGGGAATATGTTCTTGAACTGGATGGCGATGATTGGCTCGATCCTCAGACATTGGAGATCATGGTAAGGGAAATGGATAAACAGCCACCAAATGTCGGCCTCACATATGCAAATCGTAAATTATGGAACCAAGTTGGAGAGAAACTTATTGAAGGCCCTATAATACCAGGATTAAATTATGGGGATAAGTATGATGTATTATCTAACTTACAAACTCATTGTCCAAGGCTTTATAGAAAATCAGCACTAAAAAGTATTGGGGGATGGAAAAGATTTATCGATGGTCAACCGGCCATTCTAGATGATTTCTTAATGTTTTTAGATCTTGCTGAGAAATATGACTTTCATTGGATTAATGGCGCTTTATATCATCAAAGAAGACATGAAAAAAATATCACTCTTATACAGCAAGAAGAAATTAGTTCAGAAATACAAAAAATCGTACATGCAAAGATAAAAGAATGGGGTAATGAATATATTCCTGAATTCATTTTTAATGAAGGAAGTTTAGTAAAAGTAGACTTGAGACCGAGGGGATTATCATGAAAATTGTCGCTATTTTTGGAACTAGGCCTGAGGGAATCAAGATGGCACCCATCATTAAAGAATTAAGAAACGAAACGAATTTAAACTGTGTCTGTTTAAATTCTGCACAGCATCGAGGCATGCTGGATCAAGTTTTAGAAATTTTTTCGATAGTTCCAGAATATGACCTTAATATCATGAGCCAGGACCAAAAGCTTCAGGATATTACTGCTAAAATGATTACTAGGATATCGGCCATTCTTGCAGATGAAAAGCCACAGCTTGTGTTGGTACTCGGTGATACAGCTACTACTTTTGCGGGGGCATATGCGGCCTTTTTACAACAAATCCCTGTCGGACATGTGGAAGCTGGTTTACGGACAAATCAAATGTATTCCCCTTTTCCTGAAGAGATGTATCGTCAGCTGGTCTGTCGAATGGCGACTTATCACTTTGCCCCTACCCAAGATAACAGGCTGAACTTACTGAAAGAAAATATACTTGATAATCAAATAAAAGTTGTAGGAAATACCGTTATTGATGCGCTCCTAGACGTTACTTCAAAACCTGTACCTCAACCCGTGTCAGAACTCTTGAAAAATGATAAGAAAAACATCATTGTAACTACACATAGAAGGGAAAACTTTAATGAATTAAAAAACGTATACTTCGCAATCAATGAAATATTACAAAATCACAAGGATGTTCATGTCATTTTTCCTGTGCATAAGAATCCAAACGTCCGAAAGCAAATTGACAGATATTTAAAACCACATGAAAGATTATCCGTTGTTAGTTCAATCGATTATGAAGTATTTGCGCACCTGTTAAAGAAAGCATTTTTGGTTATTACAGATTCAGGCGGAATACAAGAAGAAGCGGTCTCGCTTAAAGTGCCTGTACTTGTAGCAAGGGTTTCTACCGAACGCCCTGAGGGTGTCAAAGCTGGAATCCTAAAATTAGTGGGGCTTTCTAAAGAGAGCATATACAATGAAGTATCACGGTTAATATTGAATCCATCGGAATATAAAATGATTGCCAATATCCCAAATCCATATGGGGATGGTACTGCAGCTAAGAAAATTGTTGAATTTATTAAGAATGAAGCGGGTTCTTGGGAGAGTTAGAACGTATCACTTTCTTTGAATAAAATATTTTGTTCTGGTGCCCTAACAGATGTCTATATAATACTTCCCATTGGTTAACTTCCATAATAGAACCTCATATAAATCGATTAATCCAGTATGTGTTGAAAATAGAACAAACCCAACGACAATTAAAAAGAATTGTCATTGGGTTTTCCAACTAGTTAAAGGATTACTTGCTCGGCCTATTAATCTGAAACTGCGATTGCGCTAAAGCTCTCGGGCCCTACTCTTTCAAGCCCTAATGCATTAGTAGAGATAAATAATGAGTATGCGAGTACTTGACCTGCTGGGGGGACTGGTGCATTAAAACGTGTTCCATTAAACGTGAGGATAGTTGGGCCTAATATATTGGCTTCTAAGACCTGTGATGCAGAGTAAACGATTCCTTGTTCTGGAGTGATATTGGTACCTTCAACAACTGTAAGAGTAATAGAAGAGGTTACCGGAAGGAGAGGTAGTTGAACTGCAACCGTTCCATATAGTCCAACACGGATGGTACCAGTTGCACCACTAACGTCCAAACCAACTTGTCCAATAAATTGAGGTGTGCCAGTTCCGGAAATAGGAATAGATATGGAGTTAGCATAACTAGCATTCTGTGTAGTTCTTAAATCAAGAAATTTTGACATGGTTAAATCATCCTTTCAAAAGTGAATTTCAATTTAATATATTCAAATAATTAATTTTTTGCTTGTACATCTGGAAATTTTCCACTATTGATTTAATGAATTTATATATCACATACGTTATATTGTTATCTTTATATGTTTTTTAAAGAGTGTATATATACAAATCAAGTCTAACTAGTGTAAAGTAAAGTTGCTATTTTCATACTATCAAGAGGAATACCAGAAATCGTTTTTTGAGGGCAGAGATCATCAAATTAAGCAACACTTTGCTCTATTAGACGGATTACACAATAATCAAAATTATATCATTCTAATGAATGTGGTGATAAGTAGCGATCCAAAGGACATTGTTGTGTCTTATGCCTATTATCTTGATAAAATTACTGAAGATTCAATGTCTCTTTACGCAAAGGATAATAACCGCTCAAAAGCAAAAATATAGGCCCTTCCGAATGGAAAAACTGCCCAAATTTATTTTCTGTCACATATGAAGAGCTGGTTTCTCACCAGCAATCATTAGCGATCAATAAAGTAGTATTTTTGATGATTAGCAATATCAAACCCAAATGATCCGTAACTTTAGGAGAGGTAAAATAGGAAGTTGGCGTAATGATTTTGTTAATGGGGTTAAGAAGCGTTTTAAGGAAATTGTAGGAAAGTTATTAATTTAATTAGAATACAATAAAATTTTGGAGTGGTAAGTGGAACAGCAGCTGTCTGATTTTTAATACGCTGCTACTCAGTAAAGTATCAATAGTCAAATAAAAGAGCAGATTTATATTTTGACTCAAGCCGGGAAGACCCACTTGTCCATGTTCCGTAAATAATTAAGCCTGTCTTACTAATAATTACAATTCACATTTACTATTAATAATTCTCAGCTTTTTTCTATGAGGAGTGGACTGAGATTATTCTCGTAATTGATTATTAGCCATCAGTTCTTATCACTACACTGCCTGATGGCTTTTTATAAACAACAAATCTCACTGTAAAATTGTGCTTTTTGTAATTAAGGTAGAACATTCGAACTCTATGGAATCATCAATAATAAGTAATGTTCCTATTCTATGTTAGCAACCATTCCCGTGTTTTATCCGAATTTTGGTGAATTTTTTTACGGGTGCCCTTTATTTTTATATCCATTATGTAAGTAAGAGAGGGAATCTCACTGTTGTTTTTGCTTGGTTTGGTTGTATGTAGAGGTTTCTTTACTGTTAAGCAAGGTTAGTTGATCGTGTGTGGTTTAAAATATAATTTGGTAGGTATCTCGAGTTAATTTTTTGGTATAGACCTTTAGGAGTATACATGGCTACGCATTTATGGAGAAGAAGAAAGCGGAGTTTTGATTACTTTTTTTTTAACTGGTGTTTTATGGGTTTCGGTGATTATCGGCTGTCACACCAAAGAATCATTGGTTGAAATAACGAAGGTATTGATTAACTTTTCATCAGATACTTGATATAGCACAGGCGTAGTTTTTGGAATATTGCATGCCCTTACATAAGAAATGAAGTAGTGATTTAAGATAAGGTGTTAAACAGAATTCTACCGTTCATTAAGTAAAATACTATATTGCTTCGGTCTTTCGGAAAGATAGGAGTTATTATCATAGGTGAAATAACTTTATCTTTCCATAAGGTTATTTTCTAAAAAAGTATTACTGGTTCAAGAAGCACTGCTAACTTGTATGAATTTCAGTATTACATTTAAATTAGTACGATTATTACGTTAAATATTCCAAAGGGTAAGTGACTCTCAAATTGACATTTTGATTTCATTATTAATGAAAAAATTTCAAAGATAGAGTTTTAGAGTGCTTGAGTTCAATACTTTTCATTTTTAAGAGTGTATAACATATTTATGAAGTTCGTTGAATATTTAACAGGTGAGAAGTGTGTTTCTATATGTTCGACAGCCTTTCGTCTAATTTCTTCTCTTAAAGGAATGTTTGACAATAACTCATAACCTTCTAGCACCGCTTGATCGATATTTCCCAAATCGAAAAACTTTCCAGTGATATTATGTTTAATAAAACTGCTCACTCCATCAGAATCTGTTGATAGAACAGGGCATCGGCAAACCATTGCTTCAAGAACCGCATAACCAAAACCTTCTACTTTTGATGTAGAACATAAAAAGCCACCGGAGTCACCAATGATAGAAAAATATTCAGCCATTTTACTATGTAGTTGATTTGCATACATGGTAAGGTGGTTTCTCAAATTTAATTCATCAATTTTTCGTTCAAAGGCTAACCTTTCTTCTTGATTTGATAATGTGTTATCTTCAAACATCCAAAGTTGGATAGAAGGGTTCTTATGGATTAATTTAGACCCAATAATTAGGAAATCTCTCCAGTTTTTATTTTCCTCCAGCCTTCCTACCCAACCAATAATCGGGTTATCCTTCTTAGGGTGTATTTGGTATTTAAAATCATCTGTATTAAAGCAATTATGAAAACAATATTTTTTCTTACCTGGAAAATAAGTCTCAAAAGCTTGAATAAGGTGAGGTGTTTTAGGGTACAAAATAGCGTCACAGTATTTGTCAATAATGGTTTTGTGACTTTGTAAATAGTTATAAGCATGTGCCTTGTTGTAACCTAATCCTTGATTTTCATAAATTAATATTCCTTGGTACCCAAAATTCTTAATTGTTTGTAATAGACGGAGATCGGAAGCAACAACAATAGCATCATAATTCCCTTGTAAGATAATTGATTTAATCTCATCATTTCTATTTGTCACAAAAATTGAAGTATTAATTTTGTTTTGTAGTCCCGATCCATTTTGTAAATATAAAAAGTGACAGTTTATTTGCTTTTGTGCAAGCGCATTAAAGCGTTGTCTATTTAATGTTTCAATGCCCCCGCTTGGAACAAAAAAAGTAAACAAGATATTCATGTGTTTTTTTTGTGTTCTTGTATTTTTAAGGGAGCGAAAGCTCCATTCTGCCCCTTCAATATTTCCGTCATTTTTATACATGGTAGAATCGTGAGCAATTATTCCGGAACCTTCATTTAATTTCCAATAGCCCAAAAGGGAACGTTCATTTCCGGTAAGAGTCCGGCTCATATTTTTTTGGATTTCATGGTGCATTCTTGCTGTGTTCCATATCCGTATTTCATTAATGCCACCTTTATAAAAGCTTAAATCCTTCATTCCCCCAAAAACTCCCGAAGGAACTACTGTTTGTTTTCTGCTGACTTTTCCAGTTTTTGTAAATTTCCCATTTATATATAATGTAGGTTTTTTATTAGCGTATACAACTGCAATATGTGTCCAACCATTTATTGGTGCATCATAAACTAAAGTCGCAGGTAAATGGTCAATTGTGTGCTCGTATATAGAGATCCCATTTGTTCCTACCGATACCCCAACACCTGCCCGAGAACCATCTCCATCCCCATATGCTCCAAATACGGGTACAATGACAAATCGTTCGTTAATGATTTTGGAAATACCCCTTGATGATTCTTTTTTCAATTCATGAGGAACTTCTGGTTTTGCCCAAAATTCTATTGTGAATGTATTTTTAATTTCAGTGAATAGTTGTTTTTGAGTCGTTATGGTGCTATTCCCATGGAATGTAAGAAAAGTGTTGTATAGCATAATTAAAAAACCTCCAGCAATTTTTTAAAAAGAATCAAATGTATGTATATGTAGTGGAACTAGTTGATATACATATAATCTAGTGCTTTGCTCGCAATAAATGGTGGAAATGCCTAATCACATATGTGCTTTATCCGACTTTTGGAATATTTAACAGAAAGGAGACTGAAGATAATTAAGAAGTTATTTGAACGTAAAATCTGTAATATTGGCTTACTCGAAAATAGGTGATTTTTTAGAAAACCTTTAGCCTATACCATTATTAATCCATTTTCATATATTACGAGTATAGATTTGCTTCTTTTTAACGAGTTTTAGATTTCATTGTTCTTTGAAGGAGGGTTAATGTGAAGAAAGTATCAATTGTTGTTCCGTTTTATAATTGCCCCTACATTGATGAAGCATTGGAAAGTTTGATGAACCAAACATATAAAAATATAGAAATTATCGTTGTGAATGATGGCTCAACAAAATATTCAGATAAAATCACTCCGTATCTAGATAGAATTATATACATCGAAAAGGGAAACGGTGGAACAGCGAGCGCATTAAATATGGGCATCAAAAATGCGACAGGTGACTATTTTTGCTGGCTCAGTTCAGATGACATCTTTTACCCTGAGAAAACAGAAGTTCAATTAGACTTTATGAATAAAAATCGAGCGTTATTTAGTTATACTTCTTATTATTGTATAAATGAAAATGGGGAAATTACCACTCCTAGGATGGGTATACATTTGCCTAATAAATTAGAATTAATTAAAGCAATGAGCAGGGGAAATATTATTAATGGCTGCACTGTAATGATGAATAGGAAGATATTTGATCTAATTGGAGTATTTGATGAAACACTTCCATATACTCACGATTATGACTTATGGTTAAGGATAGTACAAAAATTTGACATACATTTTTTGTCTCAACCGTTATTACTTTATAGGGTTCATCCACAAATGGGCTCGAACAAGCATGCAGTTAGTATCAAAAAAGAAACTAGACTCGTTGTTAATCGACACCAAGCTAAAATGAGACAATTAATATTTAGACAACTCAGAAAACAATGATTATTCTAACTGAATGTGTAACTTGCTGGTTTCTCTAAAAAAAGTTGTAAGTCCTTGTGTTAAAACAAGGGCTTTTCCTATTGTAATTAATGGATTTTTTTATTTAGCATTATTTTACAGTTGTAAAATTCAGTCTGTCAAGGGGTTTTTAAAGCCCTAGATCCAGTGCTTTACTTTAGAAATCTATATTAAATTTGGCAAAGTACCAATCATCATCATATTTTCGTTTTTGAAAGTAGGCCCGTCGCTGCTTTTTGACTCCATCTAGGAGAACTTGGGATTCAATAGGGTTTGCTTTTACATGGATCATGAGTTTTTTGCACTTTTGTATGCGATGAGTATTAAAGTGAGAGTAGGCCATTCTTAATAAATTATAATATACTTCATCATAGCTAACTTCGTAGGGGTGAGTTTTTCTGAATAAATGGATTATTTTTACATCAGGCAGAACGTGGCAGCGAAATCCAAACAGCCATAGCTTAATAGATAGCTCTACATCTTCATGTCCCCAAGTTTTAAATCTCGTTTCAAATCCACCCACATCTTCAAACACTTTTTTTGAGATAATAAAACATCCTCCGGGTAATACGGCAGTTTCAAAGAGGCCATTTTGTTTAGAATTCCATTTAATTCTAAGGTTTGACTTTAAGGTCTGACCATAGCCGATGAAAACGGAATTACCAAACGAAGCGATTGCTGGGGTTACTGCATCTGATTTTCCAGAGAGGAGGGGTTCTACAATATGATCGATCCACAAATCTTCAAACTGTAAATGAGCGTCGCAAAAAATCAGGAATTCACCAGAAGCTTTTGTTGCCCCTAAATTTCGTGCGTTTGCAGCCCCTATTCCTTCTGTTTCAAAAAGTTTAACCTGGTTTGCGTGAATATAGGTATTAAGGAAATCACAGCAATCATCTGAAGATCCATCGTTTATAATAATCACTTCGAAGGAATAATGTGTATCAACAGAAAATAATGAATCAAGAGTGTTTTTCACATTTTCGCCTTCATTTTTGGCTGGGAAAATTATTGAAATTAAAGGATGAGTTTTCACTTCGTTTATCTCTCCTTTTATAACGAATTTTTCATTATCAAGAAAATATATCAAGGAGTGTGAAATAGATGGTAAGAGAAGGATTATCACAATCCTTGATCTTCGATTGCAAGAGGTAAGTTTTTGTTTGTTGTTGAGTTAAAGTGGTAGTAAATATACTATAAATAAAGGTTATTATTGATGTTTTCTAAAATTCTTAAAGGGATCTATCGCTGTTTTTTGCGCTCCAGATTGTAAGTTATATAAAGGATGATTTTTATAAAACATATCTAATGAAAATGAATCTGTATGAGTGTTTTTAAATTTAGAATCTGGGTAATCTTTTTTCTGATACGATGACATTATCCCGGAATTGTAATTTTGTTGAGTACTATCATTTTCTGTGTAACTCGGTTTATTTTGGGGGAAGATTGTTTGACAATGTAATGTTGGCGTATTAAAATTTTGGGTTGTAGTTTTTTGTTGGATTGTATCTTTCGAGAATCGAAATGCATTTGGTTGATTAATTACTTCATTGCTATTTGGCGAATTGAAATTCCCCATATTTACACGTGTATTTCCAACTTGCTGTTGTATTCCATTATTATTAAAAGGTTTTTCCATTTTTCTTTTTGGTTGCAAATAATTTTTCTCTTGTTCTTGAATATATTTTGCCAGTTCATCTTTATAACGTATTTCTTTTTCTTTTTGATCCTCTACCATTTTATTTATGGTTTCTATTTTTTTGATATAATTAAATTCTTTTTCTGTAAAATCCGTTATGGATGCGGTTAAGTTCTTAATTTCCAGTTGGTGTTGATTTTCATTTTCCTTTAAATTGATAATCTTCTGTTCTAAATTATCAATTTCAGCTTTATATTTATTTTCTTGCTCCGAAACAAGAGCAATCGTGTGAGTTAACTGATCGATTTCTTGTTGATGGTGACTTTCATTTTCCTTAAAATTAATAATCATTTGCTCCAGATTTTCAATCTCGGCTTTATATTTACTTTCTTGCTCCGAAACAAGAGCAATCGTGTGAGTTAACTGATCGATTTCTTGATGATGTTGACTTTCATTTTCCTTAAAAGTAATAATCATTTTCTCCAGATTTTCAATCTCGGCTTTATATTGATTTTCTTGCTCCGAAACAAGAGCAATCGTGTGAGTTAACTGATTGATTTCTTGTTGATGGTGATTTTCATTTTCCTTAAAATTAATAATCATTTGCTCCAGGTTATCAATCTTGGCTTTATATTTACTTTCTTGCTCCGAAACAAGAGCAATCGTGTGAGTTAACTGATCGATTTCTTGTTGATGATGATTTTCATTTTCCTTAAAAGTAATAATCATTTGCTCCAGATTTTCAATCTCGGCTTTATATTTATTTTCTTGCTCCGAAACAAGAGCGATGGATTGACGTAGATTATCAATTTCTTGCTTGTAGTTGTCTTCTTTTTCGGAAAGTCGTTTATTAGCTTTTTCTAAGTTACCAATGTCCGCCTTATATTGACTTTCCGTTTCCGATAGGTGATCGATTGTCTGAACATAATTTTCAATTTCATGTTTAAAGCTTTCGATAACTTGTATATGGTGATTTTCCTTTTCGGAAAGTTCAGTCATGGCTTTTTCTAAACCTTCAATCTCTACTTTATATTTATTTTCTTGTTCAGATAAAACGCTAATCGTGTGATTTAACTGATCGATTTCTTGCTGATGGTAGGTCTCGTTTTCCTTTAAATCTAAAATCATCTGTTCTAAATTTGCAATGTCCACCTTATATTGACTTTCACGTTCCGATAAGTGGCCGATCATATCATTAAAATTTTCAATTTCATGATTAAAGTTTTTGATAACTTGTTTCTGTTGCTCTTCTTTTTTGGAAAGTTCGATCATGGCTTTTTCTAAATTATCGATCTCCACTTTATATCTATTCTCTTGTTCAGATACAATGGTAATCGTGTGATTTAACTGATCGATTTCTTGTTGATGATAGTTCTCTTTTTCCTTTAGATCGGTAATCATCTGTTCCAAATTCTCAATGTTCACTTTATATTGATTTTCCTGTTTCGATAGTTGGTCGATTGTTTGAGTATATTGTTTTATTTCATGGTTAAAGTTTTCGATAATTTGTTTATGATGATTTTCCTTTTCGGAAAGTTCAATCATGGCTCTTTCTAAATTATCAATCTCCACTTTGTATTTATTTTCTTGTTCAGATACAACGGTAATCGATTGATTCAACTGATCGATTTCTTGCTGATGGTAGGTCTCTTTTTCCTTTAAATCCAAAATCATCTGTTCTAAATCTGCAATGTCCACCTTATATTGACTTTCCTGTTCCGATAGGTGACCGATCATTTGAGTATAATTTTTAATTTCATGTTCAAAGTTTTCGATAACATGTTTATGATGCTCTTCCTTTTCGGAAAGTTCGATCATGGCTTTTTCTAAACTTAAAATCTCGGCTTTATATTTATTTTCTTGTTCAGATACAACGTTAATCGTGTGATTTAACTGATCGATTTCTTGTTGATGATAGTTCTCTTTTTCCTTTAGATCGGTAATCATCTGTTCCAAATTCTCAATGTTCACTTTATATTGACTTTCCTGTTTCGATAGGTGATCGATCGTTTGAGTATAATTTTCCATTTCATGTTTAAAGTTTTCGATAACTTGTTTATGATAATTTTCCTTTTCGGAAAGTTCAATCATGGCTTTTTCTAAATTTTCAATCTCCGCTTTATATTTATTTTCTTGTTCAGATACAACTCTAATCGATTGACTTAACTGATCGATTTCTTGCTGATGGTAGTTTTCATCTTCCTTTAAATTGTTAATCGTCTGTTCCAAATTTGCAATGTCCGCCTTATATTGACCTTCCTGTTCCGATAGGTGGTCAATTGTCTGAACATAACTTTCCATTTCGTGTTTAAAGTTTTCGATAACATGTTTCTGCTGCTCCTCCTTTTCGGAAAGTTCGATCATGGCTTTTTCTAAACTTTCAATCTCCACTTTATATTTATTTTCTTGCTCCGAAACAAGTACGTTGGATTGATGTAAATGATCAATTTCTAGCTTGTAGTGGTCTTCTTTTTCGGTAAGATGGCTAATAGCTTCTTCTAAGTTACTAATTTCCATCTTATATTGTCTTTCTTGTTCGGATAGGTGAACGATTTTCTGAACATAATTTTCCATTTCATGTTTGCAGTTTTCGATAACTTGTTTCTGCTGCTCTTCCTTTTGGGAAAGTTCAATCATTTCTTTTTCTAAATTTTCAATCTCTAGTATATATTTATTTTCTTGTTCAGATACAATGCTAATCGTGTGATTTAACTGATCGATTTCTTGTTGTTTAAAGTTTTCATTTTCCTTTTGATCCATAATCATCTGTTTTAGATTTTCAATCTCCGCCTTATATTGACTCTCCTGTTCGGATAAGTGGTCGATTGTCTGAACATAATTTTCCATTTCATGTTTAAAGTTTTCGATAACTTGTTTCTGCTGCTCTTCCTTTTCGGAAAGTTCGATCATAGCATTCTCTAAATTTTCAATCTCCATTTTATATTGACTTTCCTGTTCGGATAGTTGGCCGATCCTTGAAGTGTAATGTTCCATTTCTTGTTTATGATGCTTTTCCTTATCTGAAAGAGTTTTTTCTAAATTATTAATCTCCACTTTATATTGCTTTTCTTGATCGTATAAAAGATCAATGGTTTTAGTAAGTTGATTCATTTCATTTTTATAATTCATTTCTTTTTCGTTGAAAGAATTAATGGTTCCTTTTAACTCTTGAATTTCGTTTTTGAAAGTATTTTGCTCTTGAAAATAAAACATGACTTTTTCAATTAATTTCTCAATTTCTAAATTAATGCTTTGTAAATCTAATTTAGTTATTTTTTTATTTACCGGAGCAAGAAGTGATTTCACCTCTGAAAGCCCATCCGCCATTTTTTTAAAATCTTCATCGCCGAACTTTTTGAATTCCTCATCTTTTACATTTGACTCATAATCTTGAATTTTCTTTTGAAGAGAAGCAATTTCCCTTTGTAATATTTTATTCTTATCTACAAGTGTTTTTATTTCATTTTTGTTCTTTTCGTCGTTTGTTTTAGTTCCTTTAACGTACTGTAGTTCGGTCTTATATTTCTTTATTTCTTCTTCTAATTTATGAACCTTGGTTTCTGCACTCTTTTTTTCTTGTTCCTTCCGATTGATTAGCTCTTGATATGTTCTTTGTTCATTTATCATTTCTTCATTATGTTTTATTATTTTCCTTATTTTCTTTCTACTATAATCCACTTCGTATTCATTAACTTTTGATTTGTATAGGGAAAGTTCAGATCTAAGGTGAATGATCATTTGCTGAAGTTGTACTGGAGTTATTTTATTCAATTTATTTTTTTGTATTTCATTGGTTTTTTCATCATCTGTATACAAAAATAACCACTCCTTATTTTTGATCACGTGTTAACAGGCTTCAATCTCCCGCCATTACCAATAAGGAATCAATTAGACAGGATGAGATTCAGCTACTGTAAATGACCAAGAAGTTCCTATGCGGAGATGTTTATCAAGATTTTTATGGGTGTGGTAACTTTATATGGAGCACTCGTTCGTGAGAGTATAGGTGTTGGTTCGTGTTAAGGAAAACAGCGACACCCAAATCATTGCAGGTGCTTAGTAGACAAAAGTAAATTCCTCCTCATAAATTATCATCTTGACCGAAAATCTTGATTTTTTTTCAATATTCATTTGACGTGTTTAAATCAAACACCGATCCCTTTATAAATGATTCCATAATAGTTATATGTACCGTATTTCAAATGGTGATTATATTTATTACTTTTTAATTCCCTCACAATTTCACTAACAATTAAAGACTGCTATGTTTATTCTTTATCATTTCTTCATTACTCTTACATATCATTAATATTGAATGAAATAAGGGTTGTAATGAAACAAGCAGCACGGTATTATTTTATCCTTTCGAAAACCAAATCTGTAACAGGATTAACATAAAGGGGGATACATAAATGGATTTTAGAGTAAAAGTGGGAGATAAGGAGACAGGAACCATACCTTATGAGTCTCTCCCGGCATTTACTTATCTTTTTAGGGAATTGGGTTTTGATGTACAGCCAGATACTGAAAATCAGAAAGTACAATTATGTTCTGCATTACATGGTAAAAGAATTGTAATTTCTTCCGATTATGATGTTAAACATAACACCTTTAGAAAGCACCTTCTAGAGAGGAAGGTACTGGAGTATATTCAAACGTTCCTTTCTGCATGTGGTGCAAAGGTGATTCTTATAGATGAAAAGAAGGAATCAGAAAGGGCCGATTTTCATGTGTACTTATCACTCTTTGAAGTACCAGTAATAAAAGAGCCCACTCTTGAATTGATTCATAATTTAAAGTCATCAAATAAAAAGTTATTGGATATTTTTCATTATGAATGTACAAGAACTGGAACAAAATTTAAATCCAATGAGGTAGTTAGAGGCGCAAATGACCCGTTTATTAATATACAGATAATGTATCCTGTTATTACGGAAGAAGATTTTTGGAGAAAATTTGGTGAAAAATATGCGATGTCCATAACAATAGGAATATTAGCCAGATTTCAAGAAAGTTCCTCCTTATCTGTTTTGTCATTAGTTCCAATTGAAATTTTCTCGAACATGTTTGTTCATTCTCAAAATACTGGGATAAATTTAGAACCTACCTTGCAAAAAGAAAAAAGATTACCAGAAAAGAAAAAGTTTTTATTAAAGAAACCAACTATTAATAAAAGAAAAGAAGCAGAAGTGTTTTTAGATTATCATATTTTTATTGAAGAACTTGAAGAACGTAACAAAATCAAGCTTATTGGAAATCTTCATATTAAAAATATAGGTACGGAAGTTTTGCGGAATCCAGTTATCTGTCTGCGTTCCACCCCTTCAGAAAGTATAAAAATATCCGGGCAAATATTGCCGCCGAATGTTGCCGATACTTTGGGGGTAATGAAAAATGAAGAAACAAAAGGGTGGAAATATATGAATGATGAATGGTTTGAAGAAATGGAGAAGGGAGAAACCTGGATATGTCCAATTCAATCTAAAAATATTAACCCTAGGCAAACAGAATCTTTAACTAACTTACAAATAAGCGTCCTTAAACCTGAAGAAAACAGCAATATTCGTGTAGAAGCTTTTGTGTTTTTTAAAGAACAAGATCTTGAAATCAGTTCAAGTAATCAAATTTCCTTATTATTAACTAAGAAATAATAATGTAAAAGGGTAAATGGCAGATGGGAGGTGGAAGTGGGGTGGTTGAAGAGAATTATCACTTTGAGAAATACTTATTAGATAATATGAAAGTGATAAAATTATTGGACCAAGCGATAAAACAGAATAAAGGCTTTTCTCTTGCCCGTTTTGGAATAGGTGAAATAAGCTATTTAAGCTGGCCAGCCAATGGATTATTAGTTCAAGAGTTTAAACGGTATGAATCTTATGCAGGCGTATCCAATTCACCAGAGATCATTAGGAGGGAATTGGTCAGGTCATTGCGAGATACAGACATTGCAGGTTTGATAGCTCCTTGGAGACTGGACCCTTGGGCTAAACAAACTCGAAATGTACTTAAACAACTGAAGTTCATGCCTTCGAAAGCTTGTTGTGCTTGGATCATGCACTACCTCTTAGACGAGGGGACATTATGGCCGTGGTTGAGTAATAAAAAGGTATTTCTTGTTGGACGCCGTTCAAAAGAAGCCGAAATCGTTTTTAAAGAACAAGGCGTGCAAATTATTGGCAGTATAGATTTAAATGGATATGCAGAATTAAGCGGAGTGCAAAGTGAGCTACAGTCTAATAAGGAATGGGAAATGGCGTTAATTTCTGCCGGGATTCCGGCAACCATTTTAGCTCCAAGAATTGCTAAATTGACCCAGAAGGTTGCCATCGATTTCGGGCATGCCCTTGATATGATTCTTGATGGAAAAGAATACAAACATTCTGACCTAGTAAAAAGGTGGAATGATCAGTTTTCCTAAATAGCAAAAAATCCCTAAATGTATGGAAATAAATATAAAAATACTCGCAGATTCAACCTTGAATGCTAAGGAAGAGGTGCGAGTACCTATTTGCACTAAATTCAGTTTACGAATTTTAATTGTATCGGAAAGACGTTTTTTCCTGTTAGTTGGAAACATTTTAATTCAGGGGTCGAATTTGCAAACGAAATAATAAGATGACCTACCTCTGGGTAGTTATTTAAAGTAATATCTCCTTCTGAGGGATAGGCACAATCTGTTGGGTGGGAATGGTAGATGCCCATAAAATCTTCATTCCTCCTATCGATAAGTTCAAATACATGACGAATTTGATCTAAATCCATCGAGTAGGAAAAGGAGCTCCTATTGACATTTTCCATTGGCCAAATAGTTTTTGCGACCCCATTTTCCCCCGAAAGCAGTCCACAGCCTTCATAAGGAAGTTCTCGTTTGCAATGAGAAATCAATTTTTGCCTAACTTGATTAGTGATGTAAAAAGTACCGGATGTTAAACTTGGATCATTTGTTTTTTCCACAGCAACCTTTTGCTCGTACTGGCCGAACCTGAAGGGTAGAGGGAGTGCTTGGTTGTTGTTGTTGAGCCGGTTGCAGGTTGGAAATTCCTAATTTTCTTCTTACTTTACGTCTTAGCTTATCTGATGCCATTTTTTTCTCTCCTTTTATAGGTATGCTCTATAAATATGAAAACATGAATCCTTATGTAACCTAATAATTAATAAATGGGTCGCCTAAAATCCGGGATACATTTACTAAATGTTGAAGTAAATAATGGTATCAGATTTTCCGAGTTTCTTTACAAAAAAAAACCGAGAGAGATCTTCCCTCGGGTTTTTATTTTTATACAGGAAAACGATCGCAATCTCCTACTTCAACCTCTAATCCAGGGTTAACTGCTTCTGTCAGAGCAATAACAACAGTTGTTGTAGCTCCAGTTATTGTAAGAGTAGCTGTATCTAAACCAGGGTCTACATCAGCTAAGATTAGAGTAAAGGTAGCATTTTCTGGTACTCCTCCAGCAGGTGTAATAATTCCAGTACCTGTTGCAGTAAGCCCAACTACTAATCCAGCTGCATCTAAAACACATGTTGGCTGGTTAAATTCATTGCCTGTAAACGTGAAGCTTTGGTCACCTTCAGCATCTGGTGTTCCGATAGGAGTTGGTCCTAGTGTATCGATGAAGGTAACTTGTATTCTGCTTCCTGAAAGGGTACATTGATCACAAACTAGAGCCGTTAAATCCAATTGTCCTGTTGTTACGCCACCAATAGCGCCTTCTAATACACTAATAGTTGCTTCGCCACTAAAGTCAGCTGCACCTTGGCAGTCGCAGTTCAATGTCGGGAAGAAGGTTGGGCATTGTTGCGGGAATCGTGGTGTTGGGCACACGAACCCTTCTTCTTCAATTGGAATGACAGGACGTGGTCCACAGAACTTAGCCTCGACCTCTAGCTTAACCTCAGCCTCGACTTGAACATCTTTACACATGGTCACATCAAGTACAACCATATCACCAAGCATTTGATTTAATACAACTGTACATTGAACATCGAAAATATTACAGTTGATTTCTGTTCCCTCTGGGAAACATAGGATTACTTCATCCATGAAACTAACAGGTACTACGAAATTACACCCTGGTAGTGGTGCTCCATTGCAAAAGAATTGAACGCGGATATGGACATGGAAGGCAAGGGAGACAATTTGGGCACCTGGAACAGTAGGAATGTTAGCTGGAGTTGCTCCGATAAAATCACAGCTTCGTGTACCAGCTACTTCCGAACAAGTAGCTGTTATAGTGTTGCCCTCATGGCGTGCATCTTCAATTGCTGCAAAACATTCCTCAGGTATTTGAACTTTATTGCGATCACGATTTGTTAGAACAACCCAGTCATATACTTTTGTAACACGAATACATTCAGGTCCGATGGGGTTCGGTACCACTTGTCGGCCCTGAATAGATTTGACGTTCCTTTTTTTCATCAAACATCTTTCCCTTCAGTATCAGGTTTTGAACACATTAACATACTATGGGGATATCTTTTTATGGGTACATTTTTCTTAGAAAATGGGCTAATAAAATTTCGGGATTTATAAATGTATATATAAAATCAAAATTCAAATCATAAAATATTAAAAGAAGATTAGGAGGTGAATAGGAGTTGGCTATTGAATGGCTTGATTTTATTATATTAATATTGGCTACCTTCCGGTTAACTCATTTATTTGTATTTGACGAAATCACTTCATTCATCAGAAAACCTTTCTTGACTGCCACCATCCAAGAAAATGCCTCTGGACAACTGGAGGAAATCATTGAAATAAAAGGATCAGGACTACGTTATTTCATAGGTTCGCTTTTAAGTTGTTATTGGTGTGTAGGGTTTTGGTGTTCCCTCATTACTGTACTTACTTATTATTATTTTCCTGCCGCTTTTCCAATCCTATTGGTCTTTGCTGTTGCGGGAGCTGCCGCCTTTATTGAATCTAAATCATGAAAGTATAATCGTGTAGGGGGGAGAATTTTATGTAATTTGATATTCAGACTAAAATTATATGTTGAACATCATAAAAGTGCTTCATAGACAGATAGGCTAGGTTTTAGATTAAAATCAAACTAAAACCCTGTTGTAGAGTGATAGCAAGTACAAGAGGGGCATTAAATTTTATTATTAAGCATCAGGGAAGCAAACGATTGATTAAAATCCATTCGATACGAATGGATTTTTTTCTTATAATAATAGGAATGGAAGGCGGGCCAGTTTCCATTGAACCTAATAATTTACCTTTTGAGGAAGCCCGCAGCCGTTCCAATTGGGGCACGTACAGCATTGTTTTATCTGAGAAAAGCTAACATTCAGAGTGGTCAAAAGGTTCTTGTCTATGGTGCTTCAGGAAGTGTCGGAAGTTATGCAGTACAATTGCCAAGTTTATCGGAGCAAAAGTTACAGAGGTTTGCAGTACCGCGAATGAATAATTGGTAAAATTAGCCAGGATTGATAAGGTCATATTACACTTCAGAGGATTTTTCCAAAGATGGTGAGACCTGTGACATTATTTTGAAGCGGTAAAGTTTTAAGCAAAGGGAGTGAAAAAATGTTTCCTATATTAGAAACTGAACGGTTGATCTTGAGGGAAATGGTGGAAGATGATGCAGTGGATATATTAAAATGCTTTTCCAATCCAGAGGTATTACGATATTATGGGCAAACTCCATTAACAAATACAGTTCAGGTGAAGCAAATCATTAGGAATTTTTCAAAGAATTTCGATGAAAAACGCGGTATTAAATGGGGAATTGAATTGAAAGGGAAGGATGGCATCATTGGGACAATTGGATTACAAGAATGGTCTCATGAACATAAGAGAGCAGAACTGAGCTATGCACTTTTCCTAAATGAATGGGGAAACGGTTATGCAACAGAAGCTGTCAGTAAGGTGATTTCTTATGGCTTTAAAGAGCTTGACCTAACTCGGATCGGAGCAATTGTTTTTATTGAAAATAAAGCATCCAATAAGTTGTTGACAAATTTAGGGTTCAAAAAAGAAGGGATATTGAGAAATTATATGTACCAAAATGATGTTTCATTTGATACTAATCTATACTCTTTAATAACGGCAAATCCTCAATAAAATAACAAACTATAATGAAAGATTCACAGACATAAGGGGGGATTGTTAACTGTTTTATGGGAAACAAACAAATATATATTTAAAAATTCATTGTTTTCCTGTAAGATATCAATATGTAAAAACCTTGTCGACTTGTCGGCTTACTTAGAAAACGTGAGGAAAACATAAATGATGGAATTCGAAAAAAGTCTTGAAAAAAGTTGGAGCAATCAACAAAATGCAGGTTTAACAGCATATTTAAAGAAAATGAAGGGCGAAGCTAGAGAAAAAGACAGAATCGATTATATGGATTCCTTTGTTTCTGCCACAGGTGGACTCATTGCCATTATCATTATTAGTTTTATATCTGTCTATTTAGGATATCCTATGGCATTAGCTCCTCTTGGGGCGAGCTGCGTTATTGTTTTTGGTGCGCATAAAAGTCTCTTGTCACAACCCCGTAATGTTGTTGGGGGACATATAATCTCTACAACATCAGCCCTTATCATTTGGAGCATTTTTGGTAAGAGCCTATTCATTATTGGTCTGGTACTGGCTATTGTATTAATTATAATGACTTTTACAAAAACCGTTCACCCTCCCGCAGCAGCAAGTGCCCTTGTTTCGATCAATTCTCAAGTTGGTTGGGGATTCCTGATTCCGATTGTAATAGGTACCTTATTATTAGTTTTTGTATCGATGATTTATAATAATTTATTTCAAACAAGACAGTATCCAAAACACTGGTTATGAAAAAAATATTTCATAAACTTTTATAAGTGACTCAATATTAAAAAGAGAGATTCCGATTTTTGACGAAATTTAGTTTCCTAAAAATTATCCATTAATCTCGCGACCATATTTTCGCAGAATGCAAAAAAGCATGTATGCGATTAAATTCATAAAAGGCATTCGGAATTAATTCGTTCCGAATGCCTTTTGTCTAAAAACTGAAGCCAATTTTGAGAAAGGGTGTTTATTTTACATGATGTTTTTTCCATTATGTTCATCAGTTGTGTTATTAGCCTGGTGAAAGTTCGAATGTCAGCGGGCTGGAGTTGCTAATGCTGGCTTTTAAGGAATTGGCTTGACGATTGAATTTTCAGAAAGCAAGATTTCCAATATGCTTGATAGTGGGAAAAATACGATTCACGATTCGCCGGAACGAACGAATTCCGCTATGAGTAATTTTCTATTCACAGTGGGGATTTCATATTTGCCACACCAAGAAAAGGTGTCGGGACTGCAAAGGCAATTGGAATAGTAGAAGGGACAAGAAAAAAGCAGTTTTCTAAATGGTTACGAAAAGTTCCAAAAAGAAGTCAATTAAGAAAGGCTAGTTTTTATACGCAAGTATGTAAGCTGTTAAAATTAACACTTTCTTATTAATTCCTTATCCGGAAAGTTTTTGAACAAACGAGCCTGTATCCACCTTGGAACAGGCTTTAATGTATTTATAGAAAATTAATCACGAGAGATATTACGTTTATAGTCTTTGAAAAAAATCATGCTTGAATCTGCGATTGTCTAGGATTCTTTTTGAAAATCAATTTCGCTTTAAAATGTGAGAACAAATAACAGCCTATAATCACAATGCCACTACCAATTCCTTGTACCCACGTCATTTTTTCACCTAATAATAGAAAGGCTAAAATCGCAGTGAAAATAGGATTGAAATTCAAGAAAATACCTGATGTTGTTGTACCTAATTTTTGTACACCAATGTTCCAAAGTACCATACATGCTACTGTTGAGATAATGCCTGTATATAAAATAGATTGTATGAAAGAAGTATTTATATTAGACACTGCAAAATTAGAAAAATTAAACGGAAGAAGAACTATAAGTCCAAATATACCAGAATATAATGTAGACATCATGGGTGTTGTTGTTATCATTGCCCATTTGCTACAAACGGAATATATTCCCCAAACGCATACAGCAGCCATCATATATAAATCACCTGAATTAAATCGTAATGAAAGGAATAGATCAATATTTCCTTTTGAAAGTACCAGTATTACGCCAATAAGCGAAAGAAACATCGATAACATTTGGAGAATATTAATTCTTTCTTTTAAAAAGAAAAATGAAAAAATAGCAATTGAAATCATGTTTAATGTTGATATTAATCCAACATTAGTGGCGGTAGTTTTCTCTAATGCTGCAAATTGTAATAGATTAAATAGAACCACACCAGTAATTCCCATCAAAAATAAAGGAATGATTGCACTTCGGGGCGGAAATATCTTTCTTTCTTTCCACCATACAATTGGCAAAAGACAACTAATGGCAATGATCCACCGTAAACTCGTCAACGTCATCGGTGAAGCATGACCGACAAGCGATTTTCCTACGACAAAGTTTCCACCCCATAATAAACTTGTTAAAAGTAATAACGAAAAATAATAATATTGCATATATTTTTGCTCCTTTTCATCTTTCACAGTTTAAGTGAAAAAAGATCGAAGCCATTGTGCACAATGACATTTCAATTTTCATAATTAATTACTACTAATTTTAACATTATGGTTCAGTTCTTTATATATTATTTTGTATAATAGAAGAAACTTAAAATATTATTTAAAATAATTAGTGATATACAGAATTAAATTAAGTTTTGCTATTGGGTTGATACCGTTTTTGGAACAATTGTAAAAGGAGTGGCTATAAGTGGAATCTATCGTAAGCAAGGTTCTTGATAATGTTGATATTCAAATTTTAGATTTACTGCAAAAGGATGCACAGATAAGCAATACTGAGCTTGCAAAGCGTGTCAAGTTATCTCCACCAGCTATACATTCAAGGATAAAACGTTTGGAAAATGAAGGATTTATTAATGGGCAAGTAGCAATTTTAAACCAGGAGAAGCTAGGTTTTGATTTATTATGTTTTATTTTTATGAGTACGAATATACATCAAGCTGAAAAACTGGAAGTTTTGGAGAAGGCATTAGCTTCTATGTCGGAAGTATTAGAGTGCCATTGTTTAACAGGTGAGTATGATTATCTTTTAAAAGTGGCTAACAAAGATCGGAAGGAATTAGAAATATTTATTAGAAAGTTAAATAAACTAGGCATAACAAGAATTCAAACTAGCCTAGCTCTCAGAGAAATTAAATATTCAACAGTTTTACCCATATAGAAAAAAAGTCCCGTTCGTAAAAGTCACTTTTACGAGCGGTTTTTGATAGAAAAAGAGAGGGAAAAGTCGTAGAAAGCGACTTCAGGCCATGAGATAAAAGGGGTTGGTAAAAAAACTCGTTAAAAAAATAGCCTTTATAAAAGAGAAAGTAGGCTATTATTCATAATCAAGTTATATAAGTTGATATAAATCCATTTCTAAGTTGAACTATAATAATGTTCGTTCAAAATTTTGAATGTCAAAGCTATAATTACTTTATTTCTTTTGAATTTGTTAAGGAGCCATTATAGATTGAATACTAAGGAACGACTCTGTCTTAATAATTACATATCAACATCACTAGAATTAATAAGCTTATGATCAATCCCCGAAAAATCATTGCTATAGAAAATTCGACATTTACGATTCCTACTGGATACACCATATATTTTTCTTGAAAATGTAAATTCTCCTTTTGCCCTTAATCATATAAAATCATTATATTGCTCAACTAGTTTTAGCACTGAGCCTTGCAGCGATAAAAAAACAGTACACTTCATTCGAAGTTTGCACTGCTTTTTTAAATTTCGCCCGGTTATTATGTTTTTTAATCAGAAAATCGGTATTGAAGACTCGATTAATGAATCATTAAGCTTATTTACTTAACAAAATTGCTTCCGTGTTACTCGGTTGTAGAGCTATTTGTAGTGCTCTTTTTTCTTCATCGTTTAAAGGGACCAATGGTAAGCGGACACCTCCAACATTTAACCCCCGCATATTTAATGCTGATTTTACCGGTGCTGGGCTTGGTGCAGCAAATAATGCTTTCATAATTGGAAGAAGGTCGCGATGAGCAGTGGCAGCAACTTGGACATCCCCATTTTTAAAGCTATTGATCATTTCTTGCATTTCATTGCCAATTATGTGTGAAGCAACCGAAACAATGCCTGTTCCTCCGATGGCTAAAACCGGTAATGTCAATCCATCATCGCCGCTGTACAATGTAAAATCGCTAGTTGTTTTGCTGATGATTTGTGCCATGGCATCTAAGTCACCACTTGCTTCTTTTACTGCCACAATATTGTTGATTTTTGAGAGGCTAACAATCGTCTCAACGGACATGTTCACGACACTTCGTCCTGGGATATTATAAAGCATTACCGGTAATGATGTTGAATGGGCAATAGCACTAAAGTGCTGGAATAGTCCTTCTTGAGACGGCTTGTTATAGTATGGGGTAACGAGCATGATTCCGTCGACTCCTGCTGCCTCTGCTTGTTTTGTTAAGCTGATGGAAGCCTTCGTGTTATTTGAGCCAGTTCCAGCTATGACTGGAACTCTTCCATCAACAACTTCTACAACCATTTTGAATAAATCCACTTTCTCTTCTGCAGTTAATGTAGGAGACTCTCCAGTTGTACCAGCTATTACTAATCCATCAGAACCATTAGTAATTAAATAATTTACTAAAGTTCTCGTAGCATTAAAATCAACCTCATCATTATGATTAAACGGGGTAACCATTGCGGTTAAAACTTGGCCAAAATTCATAACTTCACACCCTTTTGTATAATTTTTATAAAAATTCAGAGGTGGTTAGGGCCATTCAGGAGTAAACGCAAAAAAGCAACAACGAGGATTCGCTGCTGCAGTAGAAACAATATTTATCAAAAAAATGTTTCCGCGCATAAGATAGCCCTCCATATAGTTTCCTATATGACAGTCCTGCATTTATTCAATAGCAGAACCAGCTTCAAGAACATGAGATTCTTTCCGCTTCGGCAAATTCCCCTTTCCACAATAGTCATGGGATCTCATTCTCCTCAAAATGTGTACTAATGGTCTTTGCTCCTCTATCCTCACTTCAAAAAGTATGAAGTAAGAAAATATTTAATTGTCTGTAATATAACAAGGAATCCTCTTTATTGCAAGGACAATTTAGAAAGGATGCCATTAATAACATCAAGCTAATGTTAACCAAACCATAGACAAAATTATCTGTGGTCCGATAAAAACTGGTCAGAACAGTTGCATGAAAGAGGAAAACAAACTGAAGATGTTCGATAGCATTATAGCAGGCAATTTTACCAGCGATTATGTTGCTGAAAATGGAAATAAATCCACAGCCAAACAAGATCAAACGGATTGAACTCTTGGTGCTTTCATTCCTTTCAGGATTGGAACGGGATACGTATAACAGCATACGTATCTCCAAATCCATGAGATGGAATGATAAAAGCCATTAAGATTCGTGGGGATAACTACGTAGTTAAGGGGTAGTTCCCCTTTTACATCAAGCAAAGGTAAATCATTACTACAAGCGAAAAATTATCTTAAGTTTTCCTCCAGAAACAATTTAAGTGAACGGAATGACTATTGGCCATAGGTATTATTTGATTTATTAATATTTAAATTACACTGAACCTATATTTTATTAATAATGTAAAGTTACTATTTTAATTGGAAAACCACATAAAAATTGAAAAATGAGGAGGATATTTTACTTATTGGGAAATACTTACATAATTATAGCGACTAAATGATATATAGGAGGAAAAAGATTTTGAAAGCGAAAAGTAAATTTGCTGCAATGTTGACAGTTGTAACGGTGGGATTAGCAACTTCTTTATCAAATGTACAAGCATTCTCGGAATCTTCAAATTCAGATAATAAACGTAAACCCGAGCTCGTTTTTCCTGTAATCAGTGATGTACATATAGATGATGGATCAACTGCTGATATGAACAAGTTTAGAACAGCAATGGATCAATTAAACAAAGCTGCGCCTGAACAGGATGCTTTTGTTGTCGTTGGGGATTTAACGGACTATGGCTACGCTACTGAATATGATAAGTTCTTCTCCATTTATAATGAGAAGAAACAAGGCGATGTTCAATCCATGTTCACTATGGGAAACCATGACTATTGGAATGGACTTTCAGTAGAAAAAGCACAAGATCGCTTTCTCGAGAAAACAGGAATGGATTCTCTTTACTATCATAAAAAAGTAAATGGATATGATTTTATTACGTTAAGTCCGGAAAATGGTAATACGCATGGTTTATATTCTGTTCATCAAATTAACTGGCTAGGCGAAAAGTTAGCTGCAGCAGAAAAAGAGAATCCGGGCCAACCAATCTTTGTTTTTCTTCATCAACACATTAAAGACACTGTGTATGGAAGTGACTTATGGGGAACTCAGGAAAATAAAGAACTTTTATATGATACATTAAAGAAACATCCACAGGTTATTACATTTTCAGGCCATTCTCATTATCCACTTGAAGACCCTAGAACGATTCATCAAAAAGACTTTACGTCTGTTGGCACGTCTTCTGTAAGTTATTTGGAATTAGAGCCGGGCAAACTTCAAGGGTTTCATCCTGAAGGATATCGGGATATTAGTCAAGGTATGATTGTAGAAGTTTATAATAATGAAGTTGTCCTTAAAAAACGTGATTTTCATAAAGACGATTGGGCAGGAAAACCATGGGTAATCAAACACCCTTCTAAAAAAAATAACTTTACATATACAGACGATCGAGATCAGTTACCACCGGTTTTTGCAGTTAAAGACAAGGCTTCGATTGTAAAAGAAAAATCGACACTAAAAAGTTTGAATATTACATTTCCACAGGCAAAAGATAACATGCTCGTACATTCTTATCACATTACAGCCAAAAATAAGGAAACAGGGGAGTTAGACGTAGACTTCATTGCATTTTCTGAATTCTATATTGATCCTGTTCCAAAGAATTTAGAATTCCCTGTAGCTGGTCTTAAGCCAGGTACGGATTATGAAATTAAGGTACAAGCACTAGATTCATTTAACAATAGCAGTAAAAAGGTGTTACTGGCTGAAGGTCAGACAAAAGCCCTGGAAATGGTCTCAGCTCAAGCTTCCCCTTCTTTAATAACGGTGGGTGAATCGACTACACTCCAAGTAAAGGTGAAGAATTATGGAAATGGTAATGTGAAAGGGAAAATTAAAGTTGATGCACCTGTAGGTTGGAGTGTGGAGCGCAATGAACTTGAATATGAGCTTTCAGGAACGGAAGAAAAAACGTTGCCAATAAAAGCTACACCTAGTAAGGAAAGTTCCGGTTCATCACAATTCACGATTACTGCTTACGAGGACGGCCAAAAAATTGGCTCCAAGAATATAAATGTATTCGTAAACATGTTGCTTGGAGAAAGCTTTGACCAATTAGAGTCTGCATTAAAGCCTGCGGTGAATGAAAACATTCCAAGTTCTATTCTCGGTTGGAGCCATGCAGCTCCTAACGGCTGGTCGGTTACTAATAGCTCAAATATGCCAGCCGGTACAATGGAGTGGCAAGGTTGGAGTTTCACAACAAAGGACTTTTGGATAAAAGCAGAAGACCAAGATCGTAGCAAATTTGAGCTGGGTCAAGGTGTAATAGCTGTAGCGGATCCTGATGAATGGGATGATAACGGTTCACCATCATCAAAAGGATTTTTTGATAGTACATTAACTTCACCTTCTGTAAAAGTTGATGGTGCAAAAGATCTATACTTAGGATTTGCATCCCATTATAAACAAGAAGGAACGCAAACAGCAGAAGTAACTGCTGTCTTTGATAATGGGGAAAAACAACAAGTTCTCGTTTATGACAATAAAGCTGCTTCCGATAATAAAAATGGACATGTTTTGAATAAGTATGAAGTTAAATCGATTAAGGTTCCTGAAGATGCTTCTTCGGTGAAAGTCCAATGGAGAATGCATAATGCAAAAAATAATTGGTTTTGGTCGATTGACGATATTAGATTGGATGACCAAATGATCGTTTCACCAAATGAATGAGAAGAACAGGTGAACTTTTCTTGAAACTTGTATTAGTAAAAAGCGGACTTTCCCTAAGGGGTAAGTTCGCTTTTTTTATTTATAATGGTTTATCACTCATGTATTTCGTATCTTTGTTAAGATAATACAACAAAATGAAGGTATAGTTATTAATTTAAGTAACATTGAAGTGAAGCTTTATTTAACTCTTGGATATTTTATAAACCATTCCATTATTGTAAAAAATAGTATGAAATATCGATATTTTAACAAAAACTAGCTAGCCGGGACCCCAGAGAAGCTTGCGTCGAGGAGGCTTGGCAGATAGGCCGCGGAAAGGGAGCGGCCTATCTGAAAACAACAGGAACGTTTTTTTAATAAAAAACGGTTGACCGACAATTGAATAGGATTTTTTTCTATGTATTTTAGAAAATTTTAAGATTTGTGTGATATGTTTTTTTTAGTTCTAAGAAAGATTACCGT
>NZ_JANZMJ010000048.1:0-29955 GCF_025175645.1 Peribacillus aracenensis | reverse complement strand
CCGCAATACTAAGTCCAAACAACACGGAGAAGAAAATGATCGCTAGCATATCGCCTTCTACCATGGCTTTAACTGGATTGGATGGCACAATGTGAACGATTGTATCCACGAACGATTCATGCTGCTTGGTTTCGGCTGTATCAACATAAGTGGATATATCAGTTTGTTCCAGATTATTCATATTCACACCGGCACCAGGCTGGATGATATTCGCGGAAATTAAACCAACAACAATCGCAATCATCGTTACCACAACAAAGTATAATAATGATTTAGCACCTAGTTTACCTACTGCTTTCAAATCACCTACACCTGCAACTGCAACGATAAGGCTTGATACAATGATTGGCACAACAATCATTTTAATCATTCGTAGGAAAATGTCTCCCAATGGCTGTAAAAAGTTTTGGGCCGTCTCATTACCATAAAAAATGGTGCCAACGATAATCCCAAAAATTAAACCAATGAAAATTTGGCTAGCTAAACTTAATTTTTTCATTAAATGTCCCCTTTTTCTTTTCTTTCTATCTACTAAATTGTTGAATAAAGATACTTTTTAAACATACTACCTTACATAAACCTCTCTATCACTGAAAGCCCTTTCATTTTATTTTCAGAAAATTTAACATTATTTAAATTTCAAACAACTATATTAATAATCAAATCTTCTAATTAACAGAATTATATCTACACTTTTTTTCTTATAAAATAGAAAAAAAAGAAAAAAAAGAAAAAGCATAACTCTAGTCTTTGTGAACTTAGTTACAGCCACGACTCAAGATTATGCTCATATAGTAAATTCATACCCACTCATAAAGGTTTTTAGGTCTACCAATTTTTTGATAACTCACTATTGTACGTACTTTCCCTTTTTGGATTAAATGAATTAAACAGCGATAAACTGTAGGATAAGCTAAACCTACTTCTTTTGTAATCTCAGCAATCGCACAGGGCTGAATACAAGATTGTAAAAATACTGAAACATGGGATAAAGTCGTTTGACTCATTCCTTTCGTTACAAAAACATCACCTTTTGTCTTTGTTGCTTCGAAAAGCCGCTTATGTAATTGAATTCGAGAGATGAGGTCAGGCGCTTTTATTGGTTTTAATGCAAAATCAGTTGCCCCCTTCTCTAAAAAAAGATCAGCAATCTCTTGGCGTTCATCTACCGTTAAAACGAGAATGGGAACTTCCCTATTGAGTCTACGAATTTCAGAAACGGTCATTAGTCCATCCATTACAGGCATATGAAAATCTACGAGAACAATGTCAATCTCATTCTTTATAAATTGTTCTACACCTTCTTTTCCATTGCAGCAAGCTATTACTTTCCATTCTGCAAAATCACAAATTTCTTTCAACATATAGCGAACTGATTTGTCGTCATCAATAACTAAAATCTTCATCATTGTTCCCTCCTGCTAGATGCATCCAAATTGTGGTTCCCTGTCCAATTTTACTTTCAATAGAAACTGTTCCTTTATGCTCTTCCACCACTTGATGAACAAAAGATAATCCAATTCCTGATTGATATTTTGTACTGTATCCAGCCTTCCAAATCTTCTTCTGCTCCTCTTCATTCATTCCTTTTCCATTATCGGATACACCTAACAAAATCTGATTGCCATAAGTTTTAGCTTTTATAGTCACCTTTCCTTCAGGACATCCTTCAATGGCATCAAAAGCATTATTAATCAAATTTACTATCGCACGAGTCATCCGGATCTTATTAACCCAAATTTTAATTGTTTCTGGTTGATCGGGTAATTCTAGATTGACCTTTTTATCGGTACCACTTAATCGGCTTGACAAGGTATAATCAACCAGATTTTTTAAAGAACAACAACTCTTGTGTGATTTATATAAAATTTCAGAAATCATTTCACTCATAGAACTAATAGACAATGAAATACTACCACAATATTCTTTGGTTCTTTCATGTTTATTATATAGACCAATTAAAGAAATGAGCCCCTCAATAGAGGCTAGTGGAGTTTTTAAATCATGAACCAGATTCAACACTTCTTTATCAGAACGAGCTTCTAGAGCCTCTAATTTTATAATGTGCAGTTCTTGAATAATCCTCCATCTAACGAGAAACCCCATCAGAATAAAAGCATTAATTAGAAATATAGAACATAACACGATTGCATATAACGAAAGAGCTTGATCGAATCCAATTTCAATTGCCCATTTCTTGACGTTAGTAGAGATGGCTCCATGACCGAACCCATACCTTGTAAGAAAAGGCACCTCATCTAACCACTGTACCCCAAAAAGAATTTGAACAAGAATAAGGGATTTCATAAATAATCCCAATCTTCCTTTTTCCAATAATTGTACTAAGATGATACATAAAAGTATGATAATGGCTGGAATACCAAAGTGATAATTAGATTTAATTGATAAATTTATAATTGCATAGGTAAGTGGGATGACAGCAAGAGGAATAGCTATTCTGAGCCAATTCCTCTGTAACTTTTCTCCTAATGCATTTCCCAACATAATAGCACCAATATAAAATGGAAGTGCGCGAATTGTATTAAGCATAACTATGGAAAAAGCCAGTATTAATAGAGTATTCCCATGGGGATTTTCCTCCATAATATTCATTAGTATACCTAGGCCTACATTTTGTGAGCTAAGCCAATGCGGCATAGAAATGCCTAAGAAAATTAAAGCCATCCCCCACACTGCTTTTCCAATAAGTGAATTACTCATATACTCCCCTTTCAATCTAAGTTAGTTCTTAAAATTATATTAATTTCATTAATATTAACAAAATTCTTTTAATGATTTAATATTAAAACAATATTAATATTTTAATGATTCCTTAACAAGAAATAGTTTTGGTCAAACATAATGTGATTTTGAAATAGGGTTCGTAACGGAATACTGCTTACGCTGTTAATCCAAACGGTTCGTGAATATAGTTCACTTGGTTTTGGACAGACTCCCCCCATGGAGCGTTTATCCTTTTTTAATGAGTTATGACACTTTAAATCTCTATCTGACGCTAAAATGGTGGTTTTTTTATAGTTCACGTCATAAACCCCTGTTCATTATTCTTCCATTAACCTTTAAAATCTATCTTTTATTGTAGATTTGAAACAAAGTTTGATCCAATTAATCCAAGAAACCTTGATAATTGAAGGAATAGAAAGGGCATGTTTTGAAAAAAGATTAATCAAAACATGCCCTTATAATATTTAATTTAATCCTTAAACTAACACACCCGTTAGTTCATTAAAATAAGCGATTCTCATTAAAGATTCGCGCCCTTTTCTTGAATAAGCACCTAACTTTGTAATAGCTGGGATTCCCCCACTTAAAGAGAGTTACTTTGTCAAAGGGCTTCAACCTTAGGATTTCTCCACCATTTGCCTATCAGCTACCGAGCGTCTTTGCACTTACTCGGGTTGGACTCTCGACAACTAGCAAATAACGGCTTGCCGGGCGCGAAGGAAGCAAAAAGACGGTTCTTGTGCTTCAGAATGAAGCAGTAGAACCGTCCCCGTGCATCCTATCCTTAATTTAATTTTCGTAGATAACCTTATCGTTCACAATTGTCTTAAGTACTTTGATTTCTTTAATTTTTATAGGGTCAACTGTTAACGGATTTTCTTCCAGAACAACAAAGTCCGCAAATTTTCCTCTTTCGATTGAGCCTTTTTCATTTTCCTCGAAGTTTTGCCATGCTGCATCACTTGTTACTGCGCGAAGTGCCTCTAATGGTGTAATTCTTTGCTCCGGACCAATCACTTTTCCGCTTCTTGAAATCCGGTTAACAGCAGACCATACTGCCTGCAGCGGGTCCATTGGAGTAATGTGAGAATCAAGATGAATGCTAAATTTAATACCACGATCAATGGAAGATTTAAGAGGACTCATCATAGCTGCACGTTCAGGGCCCATGAATATATCCCTGTGCTGATCGCCCCAAAAGAAGGTATGGGAAACAAAGTATGATGGTGTAACACCCAATTTCTTCATTTCATCCAATTGATCTAATCTAGCCATTTGAGCATGCTCAATACGATGACGGGCATCCTTACGCGGATACTCCTCCTGGGCAGTACGGAAGGCGTAAAGAATATCATCAATCGCTGCGTCTCCGTTACCATGAATCGCAATTTGGTATCCAGCCTTATGCAAATCCACTACTCGCTTCGTTAATTCCTGACGACTTGTCGCCGGATATCCCCGATAATTTGGATCATCTCCCGGAGGCACGTGGTACGGTTTACTTAAATAGCCGGTGTATCCTTGAATGGATCCATCATGAGACAGCTTCACAGGGCCAAGCTTCAGCATATCACTGCCGAAACCTGTTACAATACCGCCTAATTCACCAGGGGTTATAACGCCACCAAACCCCGCACCCATGGCTGTAACCCTTAACGGCAGCAATCCTTGCTTCTGATATCTTTGTAAATCAATAAGACCCTGTTTATTTGCCCCGGCTATAACCGAGGTCGTTACACCTTTTGAGATATAATCCTGGACAGCCTTTTTAAACGCTGCAAGGTTTTCCTCTTCTGTAACAACAGGAATATGCTCACTTACAAGACCTTTGGCAGATTCCTCTAATACCCCAGTCGGTTCTCCTGTCTTAGGGTCTCTTACGATTACCCCACCAGGTGGATCGGGAGTATCCTTTGTAATTCCCGCCAATTTAAGTGCAACACTATTAGCTACTGCTAAATGTCCGGAAGTATGTCCGATATAGATTGGATGCTCCGTTGATACCTTATCCAGATTTTCACGTGTCGGGTGACGTCCTTCCGCTAAAAGTGTCTGATCGTACCCTCGCCCGAGTATCCATTCACCTTCGTGGGTTTCCATAGCTCGATCTTTCAAGGCAATGATCAGATCATCAATATTTTTAATAGGACCTACCGGAGGACTATTTAAATTAACTTGAACAGTCCCGTCCATTCCGGAGCTCGGAAAATGACTGTGGGCATCATAGAACCCCGGCAATAACACTTTATTCATTAAATCAACGACTTTCGTGTGCTGTCCCTTTAACTTACCAATTTCCTTATTTGAACCAACGGCAATGATTTTTCCGTCCTTGACTGCTACGGCTTCGACAATGGTAGCACCTTTGTCCATGGTGATAACTTTCCCGTTAAAGTAAACAGTGTCAGGTGCAAGAGAATCAAGATGGTCTGGAAGTGTACCTGAAGAAAAGCCTACTAATGCAAGCACAAAAACTAGGGAGAAGATAAACAAACTTCTTTTACTTAAAAAATTCCTTTTCAAGAAAAAACCCCTTTTCTGATTTAAGATCCTATCCATAACACTTCTTGTTTTTTCCATATACACCGATGATTTTCTAAGAAATATTTCATGTAAACAACTTGAAAGAGCCCCCCTCCTAAATGCTGTTGAAAAAGATTCATAAACATCATGATGTCCGTACCAATTATAAATATATTATACTAAATATTCTGAATTTTATATAGGGTTTATTAAAAATAGGTTATTTTATCTAAAAATCATTAGGATGGCCCAATTGTTGAACAAAGATCAAACAGTACTGTTGAACTAACCTGACTTTAGCTCCATAAAAAAAAGAGTAGCAACGATATCCCTAAAATCTATGCGATATTATTAAGAAGAGGACAAAGAAAACGATCAAGTTATTGCTTATCAACTTCCCGAAAAAGCGTCAAAATTGGCGATTGATTCTGTTACTTTGGCCCAACAAGGTTAGATAGCTTTCCTAGTTGTGTTGGGTTTAGAAAATTCCAGTTAGTTATTACCCTGAAATTGTATAACAAGAGGGCACTCCTTTTAAAAGGGGTGTTTTTTACTTATGCACGTAAATAATACCCAAATAAAAAATAAAATCAGGTATTCTTTATTACTTCTAAAAATACGTGCTCATACCATAGTACGTACTCAAGAACCTTTAATTTAGTTAAGAAGTTGATTTTTATCTTTAATTTATTCGATAGAAAAATTTAGTTATATGTATGGTAGCAAATTGAAAAAACACCTGTTTAAGATGCTAAGCTTGTACGTTTTATATAATGGATTTTCTATACCAATTAGAGATTGCAAAGTACTTGTGAACTAGCATAGGTTACTACTCGCGGGGTTCTCGCGGGGTTCTAGCTGCCTTCCTTACTTAGATGGCTCCCATTTACCTATAAGAAACGCTATCATTGTTTGGCCTACTTGGTCTTGACTTCGCTACGAGAGATATGTATCCCCGGTCTTGGGATTTTCTCTTTGTCTCTACCATAGCCCTGTCCTCCTTGGCTTGCTTGTAGTCTTGTTGTGCTGTCCGGGCGTGATAGGTTGCTACTCGCGATGATTTACTGCTTTCAGTACTATCGTAGGTTGGCCCTCATTCACCCTTTTATTACATACGAAAGAATCGCTCCCTGGAATAAACTCTATAAAGAAATAGCTCCTGTGATTAAAGCAATAAGAATCATGACTACACATGTTCCTACTGCCCACTTTAAAATAAACTTTTGATGTTTACCAAAACCCACCTTTGCCATCCCTACCAATAAATGAGTCGAAGCAATTAAAGGACTCATCGCATGAATCAGTTGCCCCAGCACAGAAGCTCGTGCAATTTCAACTGGATCCACTCCGTACTCCAAAATAATAAGGATCATTTGCCATTACCACTCAAAAATTCCCTTGATCCATTTTTAAATTTCAGATGTACTTTATCTTTTGGACATAAAAACACCCCTTTAGAGGATATTATCCAAAGGGGTAAAACGGTGCAACTTTATTATAAACATCGTGACTTTATTTCAAAACTACATCATTTCCCCTTTAATTCAGCTAAATAGTGCCTTACGGCACTTTCAACTAGTTCATAAACCGTCCTATCATGAATGATTGCTTGTATTTTTAGTTCCTTCATAAGTTCAACATCCATATCGAATGAAGAACGTTTTCTTATAACGTTGGTTCGTTCTATGGTTGGTGCTGATTGTTCGTTCGCTTGTTTGACCTGTTCTTTACCACGTTTTATGCCAACGTTAAAACGTTGGTTGGTATCGTTAATAGGTTCTTTATTTTCATTAGTTGAAACGTTCGCCTTTGCCTTTCCTGCTGTTGCAAAGTCATAAATAAGCTGCTCTTGTACCGTTTCCTCGTCACCTTCACCAACGAAATACCAGCCTTTTTCGCCTGAATTTCTATACTCATAACCAGCTTTATTCAATGCTTTTCTTAGTAATTTTTCTGAAAGATGAACATCAGCCCTTTTGGCAATATTCGCTGGTGTATCAGTTTTAATTAACTCCAAGATTTTACCTATTTTCATTTAGTACGCTCACGGGAAAACCAATACTTTGTTTTGATATTTCGATAAGTCCCAATGTCTTTGATCAGCTCGGCAATAAGATCATAACCGCAATATGTGTGCCTCAGCGTGCTAAATTCATCTAATGTGACATAATCATCACTCTTTAATTCAACGTGACACTCCCCACAACAAATCCCCATATCCAACACCTCCAAAAAGTATATTGATATATTCGTCGAAACTTGGTGGCCATCCTTCTTTTGTACAAAAAACAGGTATATTGGCGGTCCTTTAATGTTTGTTAGTTTTTCAAAATTAGATAGATATAATTATAAAAAACCTTAATAAATAAAGGAGAGTAGATATTAGCCATTTATAATATGTACTCTCCTTTTTTCTTTTAGTGAACTAACGCACCCTATAGTTTAAGTAGAACCCTTACATACTCTTACGTGTATCATAAAAAAGGATGGAACCAATGCGATTCCATCCTAAAAAACTTTATTGATTGTGTTCCTTTTCCTCTTGTTGTTTATGATTCTCTTCCTTTTGTTTATGTTTTTTTTCCTCTTGTTGTTTATGCTTCTCTTCCTTTTGTTTGTGTTTCTTTTCCTCTTGTTGTTTATGATTCTCTTCCTTTTGCTTATGTTTTTTATCCTCTTTATTTCCATCAATATCAAATGGTTTATCTTTATTATTTTTTGAAACTGGTGGAGCTTCTTCAGGATTTGCACCTTTAATGAACAGTTCATTATTCACCTGGTATACATCACTAGGCCGTTGGAAGCTACTTTGGTCTGTTCCAAACGCTTCCAGCATGACCTTAAACATTTGGTGCGAGATTTTAGTTGTATTTCCATCCATATAATTACCTGGACCATTTTTAGTATATCCAGTCCAAACCGCCATAGTGTATTGCGGTGTATAACCAGCGAACCAACTATCATTTACCGAACCGGATGGATATCCATATTGTGCTCTGGTTTTACTGTCAAAATTGGTTGTGCCAGTTTTTCCAGCCACATCTAGTCCAAGGACATTTGCTGTTTTTCCTGTACCAGATTTTACGACTGTCCGTAACATATCCGTCACCAAATAAGCTGTGTAATCATGCATAGCACGTTTTGGCTTTGGAGTTAAATTATCAACTCTGCCATCAGGATAGACAACTTTACGAACAAAATGTGGTGTATTGTATTCACCGTTATTTCCAAAAGCACTATATGCCCCTGCCAACTCTAATGGATTAACCGTATTACTACCAATCGCATATGATTCGTACACCTTATTATTATTAAAAGTAATACCCAGATTTTCTGCAAAGTTTTGTGCTTTATCCATCCCTACTTCTTGAAGGGTAAGGAGTGCTGGAATATTGTATGACCATTGAAGTGCTGTTCTAATCGACAACATTCCGTGATATTGATGATCCCAGTTAGAAATGGATTGACCATTTGAGTAGGTTATCTCATGATCATTAATTTGGTGTGCTGTAGACCATTTTGAATTTTCAATAGCCGGACCATAATCAAAAACTGGCTTGAAAGTAGAACCTGGTTGACGTTTAATATCAACCGCAAAGTTGTTGCCTCGGAAGGAAGCTTTATATTGGTTTCGACCGCTCCCAATAGCTCGAACTTCTCCTGTTTTTGTATCTAAAAATACGAAGGCTCCTTGAAAATTGTCATTTGGATAAGAAATAATCGTATCGGTGTTCATTATTTTGTCCGCAAAGGTCTGAGCTTTTGTATCTAGCGTCGTATAAATAGATAATCCATCCGAACTGATATCTACATTTTTTAGCTTTCTTTCAACTTCTTTTACAACAGCGTCCAAAAATGCCTCGTACGGCATTCCTAGTTGTTTTTTCGTTTTTGGAACAAGTCCTGCTGTAACTGGAACCTTCTTTGCATCATCCAATTGCTGTTTCGTAATATACCCTTGTTTATACATAGCTTCTAAAACAATATTACGACGATTTGTTGCAGCTTTCACATGTTCGGGTTCAGTGGGATCGTAATAACTTGGACTCTGTGGGAGCCCCGCCAGCATAGCGGCCTCCGGAAGCGTTAATTTATTTAGATGATCGGCATCAATTCCGTAGTAATTTTGGGCGGCAGCTGCTACACCATATGCCCCGTCTCCAAGGTAGATCTTATTTAAATACATCATTAAGATTTGATGCTTGGAATACTTTTGCTCAAGCTGATAGGCCAAGCTCCATTCCTGTACCTTTCGCTTTATTGTTTTCTGAGGTGACAAAAAGGAGTTTTTAATGACCTGCTGTGTAATCGTACTTCCGCCTTGAGATCCGAAATCCCCTTTTAGGTTCTTGAAGATTGCTCTCGAAGTTCCTTTTATATCAATGCCATTGTGTTCATAAAAATGTGCATCCTCCGTGGCAATAAAAGCATGTTCCAACATTTTTGGAACTTGAGAATACTTAATTTTTGTCCGCTTTTCTTTACCATATTCGTAAATGAAATTCCCGTTTTTATCGTATAATTTGGTAGAAAGGGGATCGACTAATTTTGAAGCATCTATTTTGGGTGCATCCTTAATCATTGCTGCAACCGTAACTGCCCCTATTCCAATTGAAACAACACCTAATAATAAACACCAAAGTAAAACTTTTTTCAAGAAAGACCTTCTTTTAGGGGAGTTTTTACCTTTTTTTTGATCTTGTTTTGTTTTTTCCACTTGTTTTCGTTCCTGACGAGAACGATACATTTCTGACATTAATCTTCTCTCCCATATTCAAGTTACTCAACAAAATTGAAGAAAACTATGCAAATAACCTTTTATTTACTCACTAGTCACTTATGATCAGTATGGTATTTAAAACAATGCATTTCATTCAAAACCTGTATATAACGTATTAAGGAAGAATTTATCCTATACTCTCCTTGGTCGGTTTTCGCAATAAAGTAATTACTTCGTACTATCTTATCTAATACATCTTTTAGAACGTCTTCCTTCTTTACATCTGGCCCTTTTATTATTTTTTCTCGTTTAATATCATCATCCAAGGTATAACAAACAATAAATTTCTTCAAATTAGATCCCCCTTTCGAGAACAACTTCTGATTGTCTTAAGTAGGGAAACACGTCTACTTATTTGAAGCGAATAGTCTTAAAATTTATAAACTAAATAAGAATGCAATTATCGACCAGCTTTGTCTTTCAAAGACGTTATACATGTAGCAAATACCCATGTTGATAAATGCTGGATAGCAATCCTACTATTTTTGAAAAATACCTTTGTGTACCATCTATAAATATTTCATGAATACCATAGATACAGCCTAAAAAGATATATATCAAAGCGTGTATAGAAAATTTCATTTTTTTAAGTCCATTTATATTAATTCGAATTGAACCTTAGTATTAAGGGGGCAAAATATTTAATCCTCGATTCCCCCCTCTATATAAAAACCAAATCTGCACCTTAGCCAATAAAAAAAGCCACCAATTATGGCAGCTGGATCTTCGACTTTTGTTCCCGTTCAAGCACATTCTCTTTTTCTATATTTTATGTTCGTTTTACGTAATAACCTGGATAACTTACCTATCTATAAGCCATCCAAGAGACACCCTAAGGATCTTGGTGTTTATCTGAATCTATCCTTGAAGCTTTTCAGGGATGGACTTTTCTTAGCTGAATAATATGTCTCAAGAGCGACTTAAAAGAGAGCTGGGTATTCAATCCTTCTTAATTGCACTAACCTTCCCCGATAGTTCCATAAAGAAAAAGCTGCTTTAAAGACAGTTCGATCTTCAGCTAACTCACCTGTTAGTTCCATAAGAAATAAGTTCTTTCTCCATTTAGAGTAAACCCTATTGATGCAATGAAATAATCCTTTTAAATGGCTTTAATGTCTCATAGAGCTTGTATCAAAATGCTTAGTGTTATAAATTCGCATTTTCCTAACGCTACCCCTACTAGGGAGGTAACTCTCCACTATGGGATTATATTTTTCCTGGTTCCTTTTTCTTAATTGGAGTAGTATACTATAACAGTTATATAGAGATAAAGTCATAAGGAGAAGTAGTTTATGGGGGAAGGGTTAAATAAAAAAACTCGATATTTTTACGAGTTGAATTTTATACGTGCTATTGCTTGTTTATGTGTTGTGATGGTTCATGTCTCAGCAAAAAATTATCATTTAAATGATCAGAACTTCAATTGGCTGACACTATTTTTAAATCAAGTTGCAAGATATGGTACACCATGCTTTGCAATCTTGAGTGGTTTTCTGTTATACAATCAAGCAATTAAAAAGGGATTTAATTTTAAAAAGTTTGTTACATCTAGATTTACCAAAATTGTTATCCCATTTCTTATATGGAGTTTTCTTTATTTACTTGTTAGACAATATAAGTTCCCTTGGTCTGAGGGAGGAGTCAGTATAAAAGATTTTTTATTACTTTTCTCACTTGGTGATAGTTATTATCATCTTTATTTTATTGTTGTGGTGATTCAATTTTATTTACTATTCCCTATTTTGCAATTGGCTAAAACGAAAAATAGTATGTTAGCTTTAACAATCATAGCTCTTTTTATAAATTATTATTTTATGCGGCAACCATTTGATACAGGAAATGAAACTTTTAATCTACTTATCCAGGATAGATCATCAATATTTAAGTGGATTTTTTATTTTATCTTCGGAGGACTTTTAGTATACTTTTGGGAACCTCTTGTAAAATGGGTTGAAAAAAATGTGAATTTTAGTATTTTACTCGGTGTTATTAGTATATGTTTCGTTACATATGAGTACAATACATTCGGTTTTTTTTCATCTACGCGCATTGCTAATTTGTTTCACATGCCATTATTTCTCGTTGTACTAATTGGTGTTTATTATGTTATGGAGCGTTGGAAGAAAATAAGAAACTATATAATGGAACTTGGTAATTTATCAATGGGTATTTATTTAGTTCATCCAATGGTGTTATATGTAATACAAAATCACATACCTGAACTATTAACTCAAACAAGATGGATTCCTTTAGCTTTTCTTATTACTGTACTTTCTTCGATTCTTTTAGTTAAAATTATTAATAAAATTCCGTTTGGTCAATTTGTTGTTACAGTTGCATCTCCAAAAAAAGTAAAATATCAAGAGGTACAAAGGAAAGCTAGTTAAACTAAAATATAAATACAAGGGGAAATGTGAAAATTTTATTTGAGCACTTTCCCTTGTATTTTAGTATGTTCACGAAGAGCTTTCACTTATTTTACAGAAAACGTGTCATGGGTGTGTATACAGCGAATTGCCTGCGTGTCTCATCTATCATTTTTCTTTTATTCGATGACATTTTCTTTCTCCTTCCTTTTGTTATTTTGTTCAACTATCCTGCCCCGATAGTTGTATAAAGAAAAAGCTGCCTTAAAGAAAGCTCTGATCTTAAGATAAAGCAACCGTTAGTTCTATAAGAAAATTTTTAAATCAACTTTAACATCTCTAATGGGGTCTCGCCACATATCCATCAAGTTTATTTAGGGCGTCAAAAGACCTGAAATATTATATATAAACCTACCTATTGGTTAAAATTAGGAAATTAAATACTTAGGAGTTTGAAATTGAAAAAAGTATCAGTAATTATTGCAGTATATAATACAGAAGAATTTTTAGATGAGTGTTTAAATTCAGTGGTGAATCAAACATATAGTAACTTGGAAGTTCTACTTATTAATGATGGATCATTGGATCAGTCTGGTGCTATCATTAATGAATTTGCTAAGAGGGATAAACGGATTATCAGCTTCCATAATGATGAGAGGAAAGGAGTGGGAGCAGCTCGTAATCTGGGTTTAGATAATGCTACGGGTGAGTTCGTATACTTTATTGATAGTGATGATTTTATTGCTCTCGATACAATTGGAAGGTTGGTTGAGAATATTGGGAAACACGATATTCTTTCCGGAAAGCAAATCCGGTTAATTAATAAAGAGGATAGTAAAATCGGGAATATGGTTGAAGAAGAAGCTGATGATGGAATGGTAATAGACGAGATTAAAGAGAAAGTGCAAAAAGGACGTGTACGTTTAAGAAGAGGGATTCAACAATCGTTTCGTGGTATGTCTATCCTGCACACTCTTATTTCGCATGATTTTATAAAAGTGAATAATTTGCGGTTTTCAGAAGAAGTGCATTGTTATTCAGATCTATCCTTAATCGTTCCTATCATAAGTGAAATGAGGAAATTCCCACTTTTAACACGTTGCTATTATTTCAAGCGCAGGCGCAATGACCCCATCTCCAATCCTGCATTAATGCAATCGGATCGGGAAAAAAAGGTTTTGGACTTTTTATCAATCTATAATCAGATGAAAGATCAATATAGTATGGACCAACGAGCTGGTTCATATCTAGACTGGTTATTTTTAAATATATATCGAAAACAGATTATCATGCTATTTTCCAATCAAGGATGTATCGATGAATTTTTTAACAAAGTAGCCGTTTCTGTTGATAAAATTGATGTATCAAAAAGGAAAAGTCTTAATGTTGTAGTGAAAAGAGAGCTAAAGCTATTACGTAAAAGGAAACTAGGATCTTATAAAAAGCTGATAGGTCTCCATCATTTTGCCCGTAACATGAAGAGGGCATTGAAGAGCAGGCAGAAAATGTACATTTATTTATATCGCTCTGTGTTCATGCGTATACCACTAAAAGAAAAAACAATCGTATTCGAAAGTTTCTTAGGGAAAAACTATTCAGATAGTCCGAAGTACATTTATGAATATATGCTTGAGCATAATCCCGATTTTAAATATATATGGATTTTTAATAAGACAAGGAAAGAGATTCCAGGTAATGCAAAACAAGTGAAACGGTTTAGCTTAGCTTACTATTATTATTTCGCGACGTCTAAATTTTGGGTAAGTAATTCACGCCTTCCACTTAAATTAAATAAGCGTGAAGGGAATATCTATTTGCAGACTTGGCATGGAACACCGTTGAAGAAGCTTGTTTTTGATATGAATGATATTTATTCGGCCAATCCGAATTATAAGAAGCATTTCTTTAATCAATCAAGACGTTGGGACTATCTTATTTCACCGAATCAATATTCTTCGGATATATTTAGAAGTGCCTTTAAGTTTGAAAAGGAGATGCTCGAATTCGGTTATCCAAGAAATGATATCTTATATAAAAGGGATAATGAGGAGTCTATCCAAAATTTAAAAGAGAGTCTCCAAATACCTCTTGATAAAAAAGTTATCTTATACGCCCCGACGTGGCGGGATGATGAATTTTATGAACCTGGAAAGTATAAATTTGCCATTCAAATGGATTTACATAAAATGAGAGAACAATTAGGGGATGAATATGTCGTTTTATTACGCATGCATTACTTTATTGCCGATGAGATCGACACAGATGGTTTAGAAGGTTTTGTATATAATTATTCAAAATACGATGATATTGCTGAACTTTACTTGATTTCTGATTTATTGATCACTGATTATTCTTCTGTATTTTTTGATTATGCAAACTTGAAACGTCCAATCTTGTTTTTTACCTATGATCTTGAGAAATATAGAGATACATTAAGAGGTTTTTATATAGATATTGAAACAGAAGTGCCTGGCCCACTAGTGAAAACTACGGATGAAATCATTGATGCCGTTACGAATATTGAACAAGTTAAAGCACAATATCAAGAGACGTATGATCGCTTTTACGATAAATTCTGCGGTTGGGATAATGGCAATTCGGCTGAGAACGTCGTGAAAACCGTATTTGGCTTGGGTGTAAAATAGTATGTTGTAAATGTTACTCATTTGTTGCCAATAAAAGTTGGGTTGAACTTATTCAAATGGTTATTAATTCGGAAATACCGATACAAGAAATCAGAAATTTTGTATCAGACTATAAACGGTAGTAAGTTGATAAAAAGGGGTGCCGCCACATGCCCATCAAGCTAAGAAAACCGGTCACCCTCAAAACGATAATTGAACTTAGAAGTTACAAGAAAGTCCAAAATTTCGTTCTGGGGTACTACAAAACTTTAGCTTGATTGTGATGTGGTAGTACCCCTCTAATCAACAAAGATGGATGCAAGTCTTAGATAAGAAGCAATACTTAAAAACACCATCATTCCAAAATTCACTACTTTTATCTCTTTATAATAATCGCATCAAATAAATTAAAGGTAATGCAAAAAGTGTTGGAATGCTGTTCCGAACTTACCAAAAATATCAGTAAAAAAACATATTCCATTGAACCCATTACTAGACCATTTAAAAGAAACAAAGATAAAAAACATGAGAAAACTCGAACTAGCACCTCCTCTTCAAATTACCTTTTCTGTTATTATTCTTCTAAACTGCCCCGTTAGTTCATTAACAACACCACTAACATTGCCTGCAAAAAATAACCCCTACTCAATATGAGTAAGGGATATTGATTATTCAGCAGACAATTTAGTGGAAGTTGCCTTACTGTTTTTATTTTTCAATTGACGATTTTCAATTGCTACTCTAACAACATGTTCCCAAGAATTCGCATGAATTTCTTGGTTGAATTTTCTTTCTACCTTTTTTAGAGCAGCTTTACCCATCTTTATGGTTGTTTTCGGATGATTGAACATTGAAATCATGGCTTCTGCTAGCCTATCTATATTATTTTTTTGAACTAAAACTCCATTTTCTCCATTGTCAATTAATTCATTAGGACCATATCTTATATCATAACTCACTACAGCTGTAGCATTAGACATGCTCTCTAATACAGAAAGAGAAAACCCTTCCGTTTTTGAAGCTAAGATACTGAAAAGAGCACTTTGATAAATTTTAGATGGTTCTTGAGTGTACCCATTTAATTTTATGTGATTTGTAAGATTAGCATTATTGATTATCTTTTGCAGCTTATCTTTCTCAGTACCTTCTCCCCAAAACTCTAACTTCGCATCTGGCGCCTAGTCCCCATATGAAAACACCCATTACACCTATTGTGAAATTCGAGTTAAAAATAACAAGAGCCATTCCTATCACTGCTAATACAGATGCAAAGCGAAGAACAGGAACGGGGCCATATTTATCAAGAAATGCTCCTGCTGTAACACTTCCGATAAGCATTGCTGTTAAGAATACTCCATAAATAGCTGTACTCGTAACATGGTCAACATGAAAGCCATCAACCATAGCTAAGGGTAGCCAATCATTTGCTGAGCCTTCAGCAAATGCCATCTCTAGGACAATCACACCAATTAGTTTTTGCCTCAAATAATAATTTAAAAGGCCTGCATCATAAATGCAGTGGGGTTTATATGCCACATCGCACTTGTTATTGGTATGAATGATCCATGGAACAAAGCAATACTGTGTATATCTATCACTTTTATAAGAAATATCGACCTATGACCTGTTATCTATTTGATTAGTGTGATTTCTTATGGTTAATGGTCGCATCATGTCATGGTCCTCGTGCTCTAATTTATGACAGTGGCATACATATTTTCCGGCAAATGGTTCAAATCGCATGATGATTCGAACCGTTTCTCGCGCGTTGACTGTCACTGTATCTTTTAAGCCAAAATCAGTGGGAAGAGGTTGTTTGAGGTTTCCATTACTGTCACGGCGTTCAAGGACGAGAAAATTCACCAAGTGGAGATGAATTGGATGGCCACCGTCAGTTATGTTTTCCAGTTCCCATATTTCAACCGAATCAAGTAGAGGTGTTTCTGTCACTGGATCATCCCACTCTTTTCCATCTAATAAAAGCATAGGACGTCCAAATTCATCCTGTGTCTCTACAAGAGTTAAGTGTCTTACCTTTTTGACTTCTGTGAGTGGAATATGATCAATATTACTTAAAATCGCCGGCACTTGACTGTTGTCCTTTCCTTTTAACGGCTTTGTCACTTTAAACGCCATCACATCACCTGTAGGATTCCCTAATTCAAACTGTTTTTGCAAGATGATGGTTTCGCATTGCAATTTAGAGAAGTCCACAACGATGTCAGTTCGCTCAGCTGAACCAACTAGTAGACTTTGTACCTCAATCGGCCGTTCAAGAAGCCCCCCATCTGTTCCAATTAAAAAAAAAGACTGAGAATTACTTAATTGAAACTGGTATGCGCGAGAGTTAGAAGCGTTTACTATACGAAATCTGTATTTTCGAGGCTCCACGTTTAAAAAAGGCCAAACTTTCCCGTTCACTACGATTGTTTCTCCAAAAAAACCAGGGACGATAGATGGAAAAGGTAAATCTGGTGAGGGATTGCTTGGCTGGGCTGGATAAAACAGAGAACCATCTGGATTAAATGACTTATCCTGGACGATGAGTGGTACCTCATATTTTCCCTTCGGAAGAAGCAACGCCTTCTCTTCTTCATCGCGTATTAAATAAAGCCCTGCAAGACCTGCATACACATTTAACCGGGTGATACCAAGGGCATGGTCATGATACCAAAGAGTGGTCGCTCTTTCACGGTTTGGGTATTTGCAGGTCTTTGTTACAAATTCTGGTCCTGTTTGCCTAAAAGTTTTGGTAAACCACGCCAGGAAAATATGCTTAACGTTGTACATACACATTTTCTTGACGCTACCCCTTAAACTGAGGGAGTTCAATAAGAAACATAGTTATTTTATAGGAAGAAACCACACATCTTCTTCTCCATATACATCTCCTGTGGGAAGAAAGCCAAAACGTTTATATAATTCACGAGCATTTTCGTTATCTTTAAATACGGTTAGACGAATTTCTTTACAAATGGTAAACCTATTTGCTATCCAATTAACCATCTCAGACAGTGTCGCCCTTCCATATCCTTTACCCTGATAACCCTCATCAATTATGAATCCGTTAATCCAATACATATTCGTCGTACTTTCATCGTAAGCATGCATGATAAAACCGACCATTATCTCTTTGTCATAGATGGCAAAGGGTAAATAAACAATGTTATCCCCGTCTGGTTTAATATAAATTTTGGCAAGTGATACGGCTACAGGCGGTACAAAGTTACTTTGCTGTTTCTTAACTTTTAGTGCTAATGCCTCTTCCCAATTTTCTCTCGTAACACATTTCAAATGTACTTTCATAAATTTCACCTCTAATCATAATCTGACATTACCACTTTATTAAATTCACTACTGACACTGAAATACCTTGTTCAACTATCCTGCCCCTATAGTTGCATAAAGAAAAAGCTGCAAGACAGCTCCGATCTTCAGCTAACGCACCCGTTAGTTCTTTAAGAAAAGAGTTTCTTATTAAAGAATCGCGCCCTATTGTTGAAGATTGATTAATTTAATTCAACCGGTGTTTATTGCAGAACTTTCATAAAGTGTCATATCAGCAAAAAAAGGTTGGGTATCTAAAAAGTACCTAACCTCTTTTGTTACCATAACGAGTGTTATAGGCCCAGTGACAGGGTTCTTGCTCTAATTCGTCAGATAGTTTCCAATTACTAAAAAAAAGTTCTTGCTAGTATCATGTAATTCACACCTCTGCAGCTTGCATAAGTTCGTATATTTTGCGAGTTGTATTTACATTCCTGATTGTTATTTGTTGATATGGCTTTGAACCAACGAGTTTAGCCATACCGGATTTGGTGATTTTTTCTTTTTCAACCGACCATAGAATGGCTCCAGGAACGTATCTCACCGTATCAATTTCTGGTTTGATGACCAGCTTATTAAGCACTGACTCATCATCAATTTCATCCCATAAAAACAGCACATCGCTTCTCATCTGTTGGTCGTTCGTCCAAGACTCTGGAAGGGAGTGTATGACTTTTTTAACATCATCAAAACTACGGACTAAAACTTTGATTTGTAATCCGAAGTTTGTATGTATAGCCTCTTCTAAAATATGGGATATTGTTGTTTTTGATTGGCCATTCACTGTGAAAATAATATTACCTGAATTGATATATGTAACTACAGAGCTCATACCCACTCGTTCAAAAGCTTGTTTAAGCAACTTCATGTTAATTTTATTTTTCCCACCAACATTGATTCCCCTAAGCAGTGCGACATAGACCATGATAATCCTCCTATTAGTTTGCATTTTATATAAAACATTTAACGGATTAGAGCAAGAACTCTGTCACTGGGCCTTATAGACAGTTTTTATTTTGTCATATTTTATTTTTAAAATTTCTTAGATTCTCCATTTCTCCATTCACTATCACATCAATATGAGCAGAAATGATATCAATATCTAAATCCCACCATTTAATTTCCAGCAATTCGTTAATGATTTCTTCTGAGAAACGGGTATTAAGTTTCTTTGCAGGGTTTCCTCCAACGATAGTGTAAGGTTCCACATCTTTTGTAATAACCGATTTGGCTGCTACAATTGCGCCATCCCCTATTTTTATTCCAGGCATAATGACAGTATCCATTCCTATCCAAACATCATTTCCAATTATGGTATCACCTTTAAACGGCAACTGATCTAACGTTGGCGTATATTTCTCCCAACCGTGTCCGAAAATATTGAATGGGTAGGTTGAAAAACCATCCATTCTATGATTAGCTCCATTCATAATAAACGTTACACCAGGTGCTATGGCGCAAAATTTCCCAATGACAAGTCGGTCACCGAAGAATTCGTAGTGATATAACACTTGATCTTCAAAAGATTCACCATTTCTTGCATCGTAATATGAGTATTCACCCACAATAATGTTTGGTCTAGTAATTGTATTTTTTATAAATTGCACGACGCGATTCCCTTTAATCGGATATTTATCTTTAGGATTTGGTCCATGTTGCTTATTTGATTCCATGGATATCCACTGCCTTTCAGGATTTTTATTATAAACTTAGCCGACCTATCTTATTACATTCCTCAGCGAACCAAATGGCACCATCAGGTCCTAATACAATTCCATGTGGCTCCGCATTTTGTGTAGGAATTGGATATTCCGTAATTTCACCTTGCATTGTAATTCGGCCAATTTGATTACTTCCCCATTCAGTGAACCATAAAGCACGGTCAGGACCCGTTACTATTGCGTGTGGGCGAGCATTTGCAGTAGGGATGGTATATTCACTTATTGTTCCAGAGGTAGTAATTCTACCGATTTTATTTTCGTTAATTTCCACAAACCATAGTGCATCGTCCGGTCCACTTGTAATACCTACAGGACCAGCATGTTTTGTTGGCAAAATGTAATTAGTCACTTCTCCGAGCATCGTAATCCGACCAATTTGATTACTCTGATTCTCAGTAAACCAGATGGCACCGTCAGGTCCAGCAACAATAAAAGAGGGATAGGAGCCAGGATGCGGTATATCATACTGAATAATTTCACCTGATGGTAAAATTCGCCCTATTCTATTTCCATTCATTTCGGTAAACCAAATGTCTCCATTGTGTCCCTCAGTTATTCCAAAAGGTGCTGAATTTGGACTCGGGAGAGTATATTCGATGATTTCACCTGTTACTTTCAGTTTTCCAATTTTATTCGCCCTATTTTCCGTAAACCATACATCACCCTGAGTTGTGGAGATTATAGATAGCACACCTGCATTGGGTGTAGGAACAACGAAATGAGTGACTTCACCGTTAACAGTCATTCGACCAATTTGATTTGCTTTATGTTGTGTAAACCATAGCGCACCATCTTTTCCAGCAGTTATTCCATAAGGGCCTGAATCTATGTCAAGAAGTTCGTATTCGTCAATTTTTATCCCCACTACAATCCTCCTTTTCCTCTTGTATAAAGTTCTTCTAGTAATTCGTTATAAAATGATTGAATTCCTGCGAAAAAGGTCTTGCATACTCTATTCATATTAAGTTAACATAATTAATCTAACAGAAGTTTCCCCTCACAAACCCCCTTGGGCGCCAAGAACCTGTCACAATTTATTATTATTTCAGGATTTTTATCATTGTTGAATCAACGTTTATGCACACTCGCGCACCTGGTAGCCGTATAAAAAAGTGGGATTTTATGTATCTTCTTATTCAAGAAAATGGCCCGATTGCGGAACAAAAAAAATCCTTCATATCAATACAGGACTTTTGATCAAACTTTATTATAAATTCCCTTCCCACAATTGCCACTCCAAGAAGTATGAAACTATCACGCCAAGAAGAACATATAAAAAACTGTGTTAATCAAAATCATTCAACCTTCGTTCTTTATTTAACGTACATTATAAATTCTTTTTCAAATGCAGTATTCCTTGTTGAACTATCCTGCCCCCTTAGTTCATTAAGGGGTACGACCAGCATGACGCGGATTTACAACGTTAAGGGCATCTAGATATAAAAATAGCCGGTTTTCACCACGATAAGGGTGTAACCGGCATTATTGCTAGTATTTGTTTAATGGTCGCAAAGTTTAAGATGGTAACCTCTTTCTACACTTTTTTTATAATGAAAAGGCTACCCAAATCCAGTTATATACGAACAAATCTTAACAATTCATCGAACGATTGTTAAACAACAAGTAGGACTGAAGTCATCCCTTGCCGGCAAACTGGATCTGATAGATTTTCTTGGGACGCCCTCGCAGCTTTTCCTGCTTTTTGTAAAGAATACGGGCCACCCCTTTTTCCTCCAGACGATTAAGAATCCGATTGGCACTTCTTACGGTGACATCAAGATGGTAAGCAAGCTCCTCCGCTGTCAGTTCGTTGCTTTCTGTCTTCGAAATGACCGCCATGATTTTTTGGAGCTGAAGGGTAGAGATTTCAACGTCTTTGCTGATGCGTTGGATGGACTTGTTGACTCCGTTCAGGTACTCCAAACAATTTCCTTCTCCCAATGGCCCGATGATTTTATCCGTGTCTGTCACAACATAAGTACCCGGGGACCGGCTAGTTACGGACAAGTTGTTGGCTGACTGCGCGTTCGAACGCGCCTTGTACATGGTATTGTCTACCCCCCAACCAATGTGGACCGAAAAGGGCAACACTTTGCCAAGATAGGACATAAGCAAGCATTGCGAAAGGTTGTGCGTAAGTGTCTTGAGTTCCTTGTAAGAACTGATGAGCTCAAAGCTTCCATTGGACTTTTGGATGAGAAACGGGACTTTTTGCTCTGTGCTGAATTCCAATAGCGATTTGTGCAAAAGCATTTGCTGAAACTCCCACTCGTTGATGTTTTGCTTCCCCGTGTCCGGATTTCCAATTGTAATGTGGCCAATGGCAATTTGGCTCTCCGCCAGTTTAATCAATGAAAGCTCGCTGATGATTTGCTCGAATTGCTGCACAACTGAATCAGGCGACGGGAACAGGAAAATATGGGGGACTTCATGGCGGACCAAATCCTCAACAATATTACTCAACCGGGTTAATGACAAATCGATTTTTCTCTCTTGCCACAACTGGATGTGTTCATTCAGTACCTCTTCATAGACCTGGTCAGTCACTTGTGAGAAAGAGACCATGAGAGGCATGTCCTTTTCATTCAGCACCTGCTTCAATCCAAGAAAGTTGTTTTGACTCGCTATAAAGTCAATATAGATCCTAGAAAAATCAAGGTTCCGGTTGGACAGGCTGATTTGCAACAACTTTTCGTAGAATTCCTGCTTGCTGATTTGAAAGGTATAGGTAGGCATAGGGAAGTTCCCCCACTTTTCCGTCAAATAATAGTAGGCCAGTTCAGTCAGCACAAATCCATCCACATGCTGCTGGTTTTGTAGGTATAGATCGATCGTTTCATGCAAGCGTTGATACGGCAGCATTACAATTTCGCAGCTCTCCTGGACCCGACCCGGTACTGTTTTCAACTCTTTCAGGGAATGCTGGGCAATTATGACACCCAAACGTATCATACGCGATCCCTCCTTTCGTTCACTAGTAACATTATAAGAGATTCGTAGCCACTTGGAAATGTTTTAAAAAAACTTGAAATGTTCAGATTATTAACTTATACTCAATTTTAGACAATTTGTCTTAAAAGTGTCTAAAAATAAATATAAACACATATCCTTCTATACCTAAATGTGTTTATGTTTTTCGGACCGGATGATTGTTGGCTTGCTCAAATATAAAAGCGCTTTCAAAAAAAGGGGGGAGTTCAAAGATGGATCCACTTGCTGCAAACCGTAAACAGAAAACCTTGATAATGGTTCTTCTCTGTCTTGGCTGGATGGTCAATACATTCGACAGGATAGCCATCAACGTAGCCGTCATTCCTATCTCCAAGGAGTTCGGGTTAACGGAAACACAGGTAGGTCTTGTGATTAGCAGTTTTTTTCTGAGTTATGCAATTATGCAGCCAATCGGAGGCAGTCTGGCAGACAGGTTTGGCTCACGGAAAGTAATCTTGTTTTCCTTAATTGCCTGGTCCATTTTTACCATTCTAACTGGAATGGCCTGGTCGTTTCTTTCTCTGATTGTTCTCCGTTTCTTGTTCGGAATTGGGGAGGGTAGCTATCCTTCTGCAAGCCAAGTCTCACTCGCGGAAACCTTTCCGCAAAAAGAGCGCGGACGTGCCAAATCGGGACTTCTAGCTGCCGGGAAGCTAGCGGGCGTGCTAGGGACACTAGCAATCGCTAGCCTAATTAGTATCTTTGACTGGCAGTTCATGTTCATCTTCCTTGGTGTTGTCGGTTTGCTACTTGCCTTTTTTTACTGGAAGTATTTCTATCCTGCAGGAACACAAGGCATTCAAAAAAATGCACCTAGCGAAAAAATGTCGTTAATACAGGCCCTTAAAATTCCTTTGTTATGGCAGCTTACTGTGATTTACTTCGGAATTTCAATAGTGAGTTGGGGAACTGCGGCGTGGATGCCATCTTATATGGTTAAAGTGCGGGACCTTGACCTGGTATCGATGGGTGCAGTGGCTACCATTCCGGCCATCATGGGTCTCATCACAATGCTTTTTACTGGTTGGTTGCTGGACAAGTACATGGTGGGAAGAGAAAAATACTTAATTGTTTTGGGAGCACTGATCGGAATGATATCTCTGTATTTTTTTATCAGCGCCCCTTCTATCCCTTATGTAGTAATGTATGGCGCATTCGCAAGTAGCGGTATTGCGATAGCCTTGACCACCACGTTAACGATGCCGCTAAAGTATATAGCCTCTTCTTCCATAGGCACGGCTACTGGGATGGTATATTTGGGTGGGCAATTAGCTGGTGTTATTGCTCCTACCGTCATGGGATTCATGATTCAACAGTTTAACGGTTCCTATGATGCCGGATTCTGGTTTTTAATTTCCGCGCTTTTCATTGCTCTTATTGTCGGGATGACTGTGCGAACCCATTCTGACGAAACGAGTGACCAAGCTACAGAGATAAACTCCAGAGCTGAATAGCATAGTTCGCATCTAATTTAAAGAAAAGAGAGGGTGATTTTCATGTTTAATCGTCAAAAAATTGCAGATATTATTGAACAAAAAAGAAAGACATTTATCCATGTGAGCGACTGTATATGGGACTACGCCGAAACTCGATTTGAAGAGTTCCGTTCGGCAGATTTGCTTTGCAAAACACTGGAAGAAGAAGGATTTAGTGTAGAACGAGGAGTCGGCGGCATGGAGACCGCTTTTATCGGGAGCTATGGAAGCGGCGGACCTATTGTGGCTATTCTTGGGGAATACGATGCACTATCCGGACTGAGCCAGGACCGTGGAATCGCATCTCATCATCCAATTAAGCAGGGCGGCAACGGCCATGGCTGCGGTCACAACCTCCTAGGTACCGGCTCGTTGGCGGCTGCAGTAGCTGTTCGTCACTTTATGGAAGAAAATCAAATCAAAGGAACGATTCGCTATTACGGCTGTCCGGCTGAAGAAGGGGGCTCAGGAAAAACTATTATGGTCCGAGAGGGTTTGTTCGATGATGTGGACACGGCTATCTCCTGGCATCCATATTCCTTTAACGCAGTTGCATCGGTAACAAACGTGGCCAACTATCAGGTGTACTTTAAATTCAAAGGAAAAGCGGCCCATGCAGCAGGCTCTCCTCATCTCGGCCGCAGCGCATTGGATGCCTTAGAGTTAATGAATATCGGGGCTAATTTTCTCCGTGAACATATTATTCCTGAAGCTCGCCTCCACTATGCTATTACTAATTCGGGCGGGCTGGCTCCCAATGTTGTGCAGGCAGAAGCGGAAGTACTCTATATGATGCGGGCTCCAGAACTGGAGCAAGTAGATGAGATTTATCACCGAGTATGCAAGATTGCCCGTGGTGCTGCCATGATGACAGAAACAGAAGTTGACATCATTTTTGATAAAGGGTGCTCCAACTTGATTCCTAATCGAACATTAGCAGCTGCTATGTACGATAATTATCGCAAGGTTGGCGTCCCAGAATTTAACGAAGAAGAAAAAGCATTTGCCCGTCAAATTCGCACCACCATGCCAGAACCCGATAAGAAAAGTATTTTGCGCATGCTTTCTCAGCTACCAGTAGACAAAAACTTAATTCAAAAGATAAATGAACAAGAGCTTTCCACTGTGTTAATGCCCTATATAAACAAAACCTTTCGTATGACCGGTTCGACCGATGTTGGAGATGTCAGCTGGATTGTACCTACTGTGCAATGCGCAGTCAACTGCTTTGCGATGGGGACACAGCTTCATTCCTGGCAGGCTGTGGCGCAGGGGGGAACATCAATCGGCCACAAAGGTATGCTGCATGCCGGCAAAGTAATGGCTGCTACCGCAGTCGATATACTGCTCCAACCAGAAGTCATTGACCAGGCAAAAGCTGAACTGAAGGAAAATTTAGTTGGAGCTAACTATGTCTGCCCAATTCCGACGGAAATCAAACCTACATTAAGTCGATAACTTTCAAAAAGGAAAAGCCCTTACAGTTATTTTACAACAGCTGTAAGGGCTTGATTTTTTCCTATTTGGTAATATTTAATAATTGGACCTTTAATAACCTGACCAGCGTTAATAAACAACATTAATAAATGTATTTATTTACTAGTTTAAACATCTTTATTGTCATTTAATAACAGTAAGCTTTTCATGTTGAGGGTTTCTGTCAAAATGCATACTTAATGACACGTTGAAAAAAGTCGGTTTTTAATACTCGCTAAATCTTCCGTTAACTTTGAACGAAGAGTAGAAACGGCTTTTTAAGAAATTACCGCATATCCACAAGGAAATTAAGTAGCATTCATTCAGGCATACACATACATCCTTACTGATCGAAGCAGGGGGTGGGGTTAAAAGAAATCCAACAACGATTTGGACATACAAAATTCAAATGCAAAGAAAAGGCCTCCCACAGTAAACAGTGGGAGGCCTTCAAACTTTAAAGATATTCACATGTTAGGTGAGCATTCATTCTGAATTCTCGTTAAACCCCTATAAGGGATTTAAGCGATGATTACATCATGCCGCCCATTCCGCCCATTCCGCCCATGTCAGGCATGCCCATTCCGCCAGCGCCTGCAGGTTCTGGTTTGTCAGCAACAACAGCTTCTGTTGTTAAGAACATAGCTGCTACAGAACCAGCGTTTTGTAGAGCTGAGCGAGTTACTTTAGTAGGATCGACGATACCGGATTCGATCATGTTCACCCATTGTCCAGTAGCTGCATTGAAGCCAGTGCCTACTGCTTCGCCTTTAAGGCGCTCTACGATTACAGAGCCTTCAAGACCGGCATTGTGAGCGATTTGACGAACAGGCTCTTCGATTGCACGAAGAACGATTTTCACGCCTGTTGCTACGTCGCCTTCCGCTTGAATTTCAGCGATTTTATTGTATACGTTAAGAAGTGCTGTACCACCACCGGCTACGATACCTTCTTCAACAGCCGCACGAGTGGAGTTCAATGCATCTTCAATACGAAGTTTACGTTCTTTCAATTCTGTTTCGGTAGCTGCACCGACTTTGATTACCGCTACGCCACCAGCTAACTTAGCAAGGCGTTCTTGTAATTTTTCACGGTCGAATTCAGAAGTTGTTTCTTCTAATTGAACACGGATTTGGTTTACACGAGCTTGAATTTGAGCTGTGTCTCCAGAACCTTCAACGATTGTTGTATTTTCTTTTGTAACAACCACTTTAGACGCACGGCCTAATGAATCGATTGTTGCGGATTTAAGATCAAGTCCGATTTCTTCAGTGATCACTTCGCCGCCTGTAAGAGCCGCGATGTCTTCAAGCATTGCTTTACGACGGTCACCGAATCCAGGAGCCTTAACCGCAACAGCGTTGAATGTTCCACGAAGTTTGTTCACAACAAGAGTTGCAAGCGCTTCGCCTTCTACATCTTCAGCAATCAATAATAGCGGTTTCCCTTGTTGAACAACTTGTTCAAGGACAGGAAGGATTTCTTGGATATTCGTGATTTTTTTATCTGTGATCAAGATATATGGATTCTCAAGGACAGCTTCCATTTTATCTGAATCAGTAACCATGTATGGAGATGCATATCCGCGATCGAACTGCATACCTTCTACTACGTCCAATTCAGTTGTGAAACCTTTAGACTCTTCGATTGTGATGACGCCGTCGTTACCAACGCGCTCCATTGCTTCTGCAATCAGTTGGCCCACTTCTTCATCAGCTGAAGAGATGGCAGCAACTTGTGCGATTGATTCTTTGTTTTCAACAGGTTTGGAAATGGCTTTCAATTCTGCAATTGCTGAATTGACCGCTTTCTCGATTCCTTTACGGATACCCATTGGGTTAGCACCAGCTGTTACGTTTTTAAGACCTTCACGGATCATTGCTTGTGCAAGAACCGTTGCAGTAGTAGTACCGTCACCAGCTACGTCGTTTGTTTTGCTTGCTACTTCAGCAACCAATTTCGCACCCATGTTTTCGAATGCATCTTCCAATTCGATTTCTTTAGCGATTGTCACACCGTCATTTGTGATAAGCGGTGAACCGAATTTTTTCTCAAGAACCACGTTACGACCTTTTGGTCCAAGCGTTACTTTAACTGCATCTGCAAGTGCGTCCACACCACGAAGCATGGAGCGGCGAGCTTCTTCACTAAATTTAATTTCTTTAGCCATTTATAAGTACCTCCCTAAAATTTTAAGAAAATTTTCGTTCAGTTAAGTATGATGTATAATTAGCCGATTACAGCTAGAATGTCGCTTTCACGTAAAATTAAGTATTCAGTGTCTTCGTATTTAACTTCAGTACCTGCATATTTTGAGAAGATAATTAGATCGCCTTGGGCAACCTCTAAAGCAACACGTTCGCCATTTTCAAGGACACGGCCAGTACCAACTGCTACTACCTTACCTTCTTGTGGCTTTTCTTTAGCAGTATCAGGAAGAACAATACCGCTTGCAGTTTTTTCTTCAGTTTGAACTAGTTCAATAATAACGCGATCACCTAATGGTTTTAACAAGTGAAACAACCTCCTCATATTCTCTTGATAATTTGTTTCATGATTATTAGCACTCTTCATCATCGAGTGCTAACACATTTATAATATTAAATAAACCGAGCCTTTTTTGCAAGTATCTTATTGAAAATTTTTTATTAATTTCTGATAAATTAAGGGTAAACTACTTTAACATAATGATTTCCTTAACAATGTAATTGAAATGTTATGTTAGGGGTACCTTTAAGTGGTGTTCTGCCTCAATATTTGATACCATTTTGGAGTATGCGTTTATAGATTGTCCCCATATCAGGAACGTTCCGAACGGGATGGGTGACTATAAAAGGAGTTTTCATTTTTGAAAAAAGAATATTGGTTCGTCATCATCACTTATATTGCCATGCAATTATCCAGTATTGTTGGGGTACCCATTTTCATGCTTATCGGGTCTTCTACCGGAATGCCGGCCGATGAACTCGAAGTGAAGTCTGCAGCATATTGGATAGTTTTCAGTTTTCTCGCTGCTTTATTCTTGATTCTTTTTTTAATGAAAAAAGATATGAGGGAACAGTTGGACACGAGAAATCAAACTACCGTCCCGATGTCCATATTATGGGCAGTTGCAGGAGTGTTCATGGCTCTTTTTGCACAAAGCATTGCCGGCAGCATTGAACAAATGCTTGGGGTGGAGTCTGAATCTGAAAATACGCAGCAACTTATTTCACTCATTTACAAAGTCCCCATGGTCATTTTCGTCACTTCAGTAATTGGACCTATATTGGAAGAATTAATTTTCCGGAAAATCATTTTCGGGTCACTTCATAAACGCTTTAACTTCTTTATTTCAGCTTTAATCAGCTCAGTTATTTTCGGCTTGGCGCATGGTGAATTTGAACATCTTCTATTATATACGGCAATGGGCTTCACCTTTGCTTTCCTTTATGCGAAAACAGGTCGCATTCTCGTTTCCATGAGCGCTCATATTGCGATGAATACGCTTGTTATCATCCTTCAAGTGGTATATCGGGAGGATATTGAGAAGATGCTAGATACTGCACAGGCCTTCATCGGAGGTTTATTATGAAACGTCAATCACCATTATTCATGGGCATCATCTATGCTGGCTTAGGAGCTCTTTTTACCGCTATCGCGATTCAAACCGTCAATTCTTCCGGATGGGGACTCTTTGCCTACATACTTGTCCTTATTGCAACTCTTGATTTTGGATCGGGATTACGCATGATCATGCTGCACTTTAAGATTAAAGCTGCACAAAAAAATAAGAAAAAATAAAAAAACGCTGCAATGATTGAACTGCACCCCAATTGTTAGACACATCTATCAATTGGAGGTGCAGTTTCTTTATGGCCAAATTTACAGCACAACAAAAAATACAAGCGGTACAGAGATATCTTGAAGGAACAGAGGGACATAAAA
>NZ_JANZMJ010000047.1:0-31005 GCF_025175645.1 Peribacillus aracenensis | reverse complement strand
CATGAGTCTGGTGATGAATAACCCTGAGTTTAAAGCCCTACACTCGAATAATGTTAAAGTGAAGAAGATTAAGAAAATGAAATCCATCATGAAACTTTGTGGAAAGCTCGCCCGTATCCTAGTAGGGATAGCTCGTAATGGCTCTGTCTATAAACCGGAAATGATCTTCCCACTTGAACAACTAGCAGCGTAAATTTACATTCACATTGTTATTTAACGAAAGTTGGCTTATCCGTAGGATTTCAAAGAAAGCACGAAGTACTGGATGTAATGAACAAAAGGGCAATGACCCGTTCCGTTAGCAAAACCGGCCTTCACCCCTTGGATAGGCATGACGAAGGAATGAAAGGGCATAGGATTATGACCCGTTGAGACATGGGAGGGAAAGCCTCCAGGGGCAGCGTGGAGAATGCGTGCAGTATATGTAATAATATGGGATTTTAAACAGGTCCCCTATTTCAATCTGCCCTCATCTTATCAAAACGGTCCTATCTCTTTCATTCATCTAAAGCAACCTATACCATGTGGTTTGAAATCCTGCGAATAAGCGAGTATTCGTGAGCATTATCTATTAAACTGAGGGAGTTCCATAAAAAAGGTGCTGCATCACCCTAGTTTTTTAAGTAAAGCTCCGTTAGCTTAATAAAGATAGCCTAAAAAATCTAGATCTCCTTCGCGCCAATCATACTTACCAACTTCTTTAATCATTAATCCCTCAATTTCTTCATAACCTATACCCCTTGTAATTTGACTTTCATGGTCGATTTTTAACCATTTACATTTGTTTGTAACTGACCTGTATCCATTTTTTAAATACAACGTTTTGTTGTCAGCAAATAACAATAAAAAATCAATATTTCTATTGCAACAAAACTGTTCAATTTCTAAGAGTAACATCGAGCCTATCCCCTGTGAGCGAATGTTTTGGGAGACACATAAATCAATTAGACCAAGTACTCTTATAGGCTCTCCGTTAAGATTCATCACTCTGTAATCTATTCCTACCTGTCCTACAAGTTGATTTTTTTCGTTAAAAGCTACAAATCTAAAATGAGGTAATTGTTTAAAATAAATTCTGTTTTTTGGAAAGTCTTCTTGAAAGCATTCGCTTAACAATTCTTGTATATTTGAAGCTAAATCATTACCCATCTCATAATCAAATACCATATCTATCTTCATATTATCTTCTCCAATTATCTTCATTAGGGCAGCCACTTTCCTATTGAACTAACGCACCCGTTAGCTTAAGTACATTTATTCACAAAATTCTTTCATTTTTCTATTTAAATCATCATAATCTTCTTTTTTAAAAGATACAGTTACTCTAGCCAGTCTTTCCGAATTTGGATAGAGGTACATTTGTTGATTGAATCTTATCCCTAAAGGTCCAATTATTCCGTAAATCAGATTTAAAATATTGAAACAATCTAAGTCTACTCCATCTTTTAAATGGTTCTTTATACTAATAACCATTAAGTTATCGATAACTTCAAATTTAGGTTTCTGGGGATGAATATTTTTAATTTCACAAATTCTTTTTACTACTTGTTTAAAAAAATCATCCCCAATATTTTTCGCCAAAAAAACACCCCTTATTTTTTAACTTTTTCACTTATATTCTACCTTAATGCATATATAACCTTTTGCAACTAACCTCCCTCAATAAACTAAACACAATCTCACGATTGCTCTAGAATTCTTAGGATTTCATAGTCATATCTTTAACCGTTATCTATGTAAGCTCGGCATTACTCCTCAAGGATAGGGATTTATTGAACACTGTCAAAAATTCGGGAAAGTAACGATCAAGCCAGTTATGAACTTGTCCCTGAACGACCTGTAAGTCAACGTTGAGAAGATCGCGAAGTTTTTTGGCCACTCGGAGTTCTGCATAAATTCCTTGTGGGATTGTTGGTTCGGCGTATCTTCCGTCTTTGACTAATTGTGCGATGACTTTTGCATCTTTCACGTCATTCTTTATAGGTGAATTATCGTCTAATTCTTTACTTCGTTTAACATGTAGTGGATTGACAGATACGAACTTAATATTATTCTCTTTTAGAAGATGAGCTAGATTTAACCAGTAGTGACCGGTTGGCTCCATGCCTACAAACTTCATTTAACTTACGGCCTTTAACAAGTTGGTTAATCCAATCTAGAAACGAATGAAATCCTGCTTTCGTATTTTCAAAGAAACACGTTTTACCTAGTTCCAATCCTCTAAAATCTTGTGCTCTAGCGACGTGATTGTGCTTGGCGATATCTACTCCGACAATTAAGGTTTCAGAAGTAATTTGAGAGATTTTATGATTTTGGTTATAATTCATTATGAGGCCTCCAAATAGATGTTTTTGTCCTTTTTCAGCTGGCCAGCTTAGGACACATTCATCTTATCAAGAGGTCTTTTTTCGTTCAAACCTCATTTTCAGTTATTACAGGAATGCTGCCACTATAGTCTATAAGGAGTACAGTCAGGAATATGCGGATTAACAACACTAAGCAAATTTTCAAGTACAACACGATAGCTTAAAGAAAAACGGAAATAGTAGCCGACGGCTACCACAATAAATTTCCTATTTGAATTGTTTTCTTTAAGAAGTATCCTGTGTAATTCCCCTCGCTGCTCTACAAGATAAATAATTCATTTCATATTTTGTGAATACTACATCTAAAAAGGTGAATATCGAAATACTATCGTTTATTTAAGGATTTGTTTCAATTATAGAAACTTTTATTCATTTTTTGATTTTTATTTCTCAACATTTTATTATGAACAACGTACGAAAGAGAGGTGAATCCATTGGAGCAATACGAAGTAGCTACATTGAAAAAAGGACTTCTAATTTTAGATGCTTTACAGGAAAAAGCTATGACACTTAGCGACGTAATACAAACATTCTCATTTAATAAATCAACGGCTTTTCGTTTGTTATATACCCTTGAAATAATGGGCTATGTCAAAAAAATTGATAATTCCTATAGTCTTACTAATAAGATGGGACCTTTATCCACTTCCTATAACTCAAAAGTAAATTGGTTATCGGTTCCACCTTTACATGAGTTGAGTAGAGAAGTTGGAGAAACGGCCTATGTTGGAATCCTTTATGGAACGGATGTAGTCACAGCACAAGTTGTTGACGGACATCATTCTATGAGGGCGCACTCAGAGGTTGGTGACCGGGCTCCTGTCCACTTAAGCGCTTTAGGAAAAGTCATATTAGCCTTTTTAGACAAAACCAAGCTCGAAAAAATCCTTAAAGAATTAACATTAGTGCAAAATACAAAAAATACATTTGAAGACTTACATTTATTAAAAGAACACCTAAAGGTCATTCGTAAGCAAGGATACGCAGTAGATGACGAAGAGACAGAAATAGGTTTACGCTGTATTGCTGCTCCTGTCATCTTTGAGGGAAATATGATTTCAGCAGTTGCGATAGCTGGTCCAGCCCTTCGGTTGAATAAAAAATTAGATAAAGCTTTAAGTAAAAAACTTATTCAATGTAGTTTGCGTATATCGAAAATGCTTTGATGGAAAAAAATCATTATTATAGAGGTGGTAAATATGAAAGGCATGTCAACAAAAGTATATATCGCCTTACTTTCTTTGGCTATTAGTGCATTTGCTATCGGTACAACCGAGTTCGTAATTGTAGGCTTACTTCAAACTGTCGCTGATGATCTATCTATTTCTGTGACAAAAGCTGGTACTTTAATTTCTGGTTATGCAGTAGCTATAGCTGTTGGAACTCCGATTGTAACAGCTATTACAGGGCGCATTCCTAAAAAAGGCTTTTTACTCATCTTAATGGTGATTTTCATATTGGGTAACGCAATGTCAGTCATTGCCGAAACATATGAAATATTAATGATCTCACGGGTTATTACTGCTATCGCTCATGGTGTGTTTTTTGCTATTGCAGCTACAGTCGCTGCCGATATCGTACCAGAAAACAAAAAAGGAACAGCTATTTCAATTATGTTTACTGGATTAACAGTCGCAACCATTGCAGGTGTTCCAATGGGGACTTATATTGGACAACACTTTGGTTGGCGCGCTACATTCGGTGCGGTAACTGTACTCGGCATTATTGGACTAATTGTAAATGTATTTGCCGTTGATAAAGTGAACAGACAAACAAATCCCCCTACTCTAAATGATGTAGGGCAACTTGTGAAAAATCAACGTATTTTACTCGCATTATTAATGACTGCCCTAGGATTTGGTGGAACCTTTACATTGTTTACCTATCTCGCCCCTATTCTCCAAGAAATTAGTGGCTATTCATCAGGATCTATTTCATTGTTACTTTTAGTTTATGGGGTTGCCGTAGCAATTGGAAACATAGTAGGTGGAAAATTGGCAAACCAGCATCCTGTTAAATCGTTACGTTTTGTATTTTTATTCCAAGGTATTGTACTTATATTACAAATGGTACTACTACCTAGTAAAGGATTAAGTATCATATCTATTATTTTGTTAGGTTTATTTGCATTTATGATGTCTTCAGGTGTTCAAGCATACATTGTAACGCTTGCTGAAAAATTAATACCTTCTGCAAAAGATATTGCCTCTGCACTAAATATATCAGCTTTTAATGTAGGGATCGCTGCAGGATCTACCTTAGGTGGTGTAGCAGTAGACCATTTAACATATTTAGATACGGCATGGATTGGTGCCATTATGGTGGCATTCGCATTTCTTCTATCCGTACTAAATTATAAATTAGATAAAAAACAAAATTTATTTTAAGGGAGAGTTTATTTATGAACTTACAACAACTTGATAACGTAGAAAACGAATTAAAATTTGATACATTTACAAATGAAGATTCTCTAAATCTGGGCATGACATTAATTGATTATGCAAAAGAAAATAATAAAGCAGTAGCTATTCATATTGAACGTAATCGAGTACCTTTATTCACACACCTAATGGATGGTACATCCGAAGAAAATATATTCTGGCTATATCGAAAAAAACGCATAGTGGATCATTACAACAGAAGCTCCCATTATATTAGAGCAAGATTCGAAGAGCAAGGAACGACTCATGATGAAAGCTCCCTTCTTCAATCATCAGATTATCAAGCTGTAGGCGGCTCTTTCCCTATTCGCATTAAAGGCATAGGCGTAATTGGAACTGTAACAGTAGCAGGGCTTACACCTCAACTTGATCATGATTATGCTGTCGAGGGAGTAAAACGTTTCTTAAAAAAATAAGGAGTTAATGAACGAATGGTAATATAACACGAAGTTAACTATTAAAGAAGAGTTAGTAGAAGAATTTGTTCAGACAATTAACAAAGCATTCCCTATTTTAAGCAGTTCTGAGGGGCACTTATCTCATAAACTACTTCGAAATAAAGAGAACCAACTCATTTTATACTCGTTGTTCATTGGAATGGTTTAAAAGATCATCTGGATGGTTTCGTAGGGAGTGCTAAATTCAAGAAATGGGACTCAATGCTTAGACGCTTCTATGATAGTCATCCAAAAGTCTTGCACTATATAGAACATGATTAATAATAAGAGCCTGGCTAGTTATAGCCAGGCTCTTACTTTATCTAATAGGGGTAACGTCAGGAGTTGGCGTTTTTAAAACGATAAGAATAAAGAGTATTGTATATCGTCCCGTACCTTGACCTGGCTTCCCATCCATCAGTACCAATGTAAAGTTCCGTGGATTGGCCTTTTTCCCTAAACCAGAAATGTGTACGCTGACATCTTTATTACTTTCAAATTGATGTATTTCATCAAATACAACGGCCCCGTCACGCAAACCATCTTTCGTTTCTCCGTTTGACATTCGGTATTTTAAAACCGATTCCGTTTTTTATTCGTGAATCTTTTCTTTGGTACGGGCCTGCATTCCTTTTAACGTGCTGCACGGACCAATAACACCATATGTTTCGTCGAACGAAGTCTTTGCCTGCTCCTCACTGTTTCAACAATAGAAACGTTATATTATCGTATAACGTGTAAAGTACTCGTTAAGAAATGCGTGATGACAGAAATCAAACCATTCTTTCCACCGCCGCGGCCAAGGATTCATAAATGCTTTCTGTAAAAAACACGGTCATTTTTGCTAAAAATCAAAAAAGAACTGTCGTGCAAAATCCATTTCCTGTAATTTAATATAGCGTCGCACCTTTTTCACTTCCATCAAGTCTTCAGTATCAATTTTACTCATTAATTGTTCGTGTAAATTTTCAATTTCAGATGCCATATTCCCCCCTCCCCCGTTCCCCAGGTTGAATAAAATATGCAAAAGTTTTTGAACCGGATTTTGTTACCACATCTCATCATCCCATCTTTCTTTTTTCACCGAATACTCCTTCATGCATCTTGTTATAACATTGAAGGCATAGGGTTTCAGGGTTATCTAATACCAAAGCCAATTGAGGATAGTGTTCAATCTCATACTTATGATGAACGTTAAGCTCTACACTCTTTCGTTCACCTTGTACCTTGATTGAGTCCACATGCAACTTACCTTCATTATTCAACCATCTTTACCCATTCTCACCTTCTCCAAAATAAAAAGCAACTCGTAATGAGATGCCTATGATCCGCTATTAATCGTTAATACTTTAAGCCCTGTAATAAAAAACTGAAGTACAAAACCAATACCTTTTTCAAAAATTTGTTTTTTAACTTCCTCTAAGAAAAGTTGATTAATATTAGCCGGACTTGCGGTAGTAATAATTTCGTCTAAACGATATTGAAAAATTAACAACATATTTGCCTCAGTAATTGTTCCGTTTGTTTTATTTATTTGTTCCAAGTTCTTAAGTAAGTTTACAAGGTTCGATGTATCTTCACTAGTGTTTTCTAAAAAACCAGCTTCAATCTCACCTAATCTTATTAAATTGTTTATTTTGTTCAACTTTTTCTTCCTGTAATTCCAGCATTCTTTTTGCTCTTTGGATTTCCTCATTCCTAGTATTACTGGATTGTTCCGCTATTTTTTGCTGAAATCACTTTGAAAGTAAATTTACTTTAAGTGGCTTTAGATTCGATACCATCTTACTTATAGGAAACATATCCACTTCCTTATGACCCTCTCCTTCCATCTACTCATTTCGACAAAAGGAGGTAATTACCTTTCAATAAAAAGCACCCAATAAATGAGTGCCTTCAAATCTAAAAATCCCCTCCCAGATAGACTGTTAAGAACAATTTATAATGCTCTCTTTTTTACTCTGTCTACCTGTAGGGGATAATACCAATTCTTTCATGAGATCACCCTTTGTTTATTCTCATTGAAGGTAAAAAAGGTTGGTTAATACTCAACCAACCTTCCTTTCCTAGCTTTTACTTTATTATTGTTTGTATTGGGGTTCTTCTTGTTCGATTTGTTGAATACGTGGTTCAATGCTGTCTATAACGGATTGAGTTTGTTTAGCAGCATCTTGGTAAAGCTGCTTTGCTTGTTCGTTGTCTGTACCCAGTGAAAAGGTTTCGAAGCTAGCCTGAGCACTTTTCAAACCGGCAATAGTTTTATTAACATCATTGATTACTGTCATGAATAACGCCTCCTGTTTTCTAAAAGGTTTTTACTCTTTTAGAATGGTGAAAACAGAGCTTTTTATACCTTTAAAGTTTATCCATATTCTATATCTTAAACCCTTCATCAGAAGTAATTAAAAATACATGAAAAAATATAAGAGCAACCGTTTTATATCCAGACGGTTGCTCAATTTTATTGTTATAAACGATTCCAAACTCTCGTCAAATCTAATGGTACAAATACTTTATCCCCTTGTATTTCCTTATGTACGATAAGATGTGAAAAACATGGATCTAAATTCAGGCCTTCTGTTTTATGTCTAGCTGGATTTATTTCTAATAAATTTTTTAGGTCTTCGGGTAATCGCATAACTCTGGCTCCTTTTTATTTTTTATAAATAACATTTTTAAGATATCCATTAAGAATATTTTTATTGATAATTTGAGCAATTGCACAAAAATAAGGGCCTTTATCTACCAAGGTCCACTTACCTACAATAAATCAGTAAATTAGGCACTCTCCCCTTTTTTAAAAAACAATGAGCTTCGTCTTCTTAAGTATTGCCTTTTCCCCTAGATTCCAGAAGTCTATTTTCATGGTAGTTTAAGTACAATCCTTCACAATTTCGTCTAACCTATTTTGTGAGTTCTTCAATCTATCTAGGTTTTGGTCTTCTGTACTTACACGGCTTAGCAGTCGTCGGCTGAAGGAGTATAGATGGATGAAGTAGAAATTAGGTTGTATGTATAAATGGAGGGAACGGGAAGCTTGAAGATAAAAGAAGTGAAAAGTCGGAAAGAGTAAAAAAATGTGTATGAAGTGAAAATTATAGAGGCTGTAGAACCCATACCTAAACCAATAGAAATGAATATATAAAGTGTAAGGAAGTACAGAACAAATACAGAGAATTTCGGAACATCATTATCCAAAAAGGAGGGTTTAATAGAAAGTTATGACTAAGAAATTAATCGGTTATCATAGCATGTACCAGAAGGAAAAGAAAACAGGACTGTGTAATAAAAATAATTGTATATCACCAAGTCCGCCAAGAGGTTGTCCTAATATTTATCCAGTGAGGGAAAACCCAAATCCAATTAACATTTTAAAGGTAAAAACTTTTCAATATACTGCAATCTCTGACGGTATAAAAAGGATTTATACCAATCGAGATGGCGTATTAAAATACGGAAGCTCTGGGATTCTTAATCCAAACAGCGTATCTTATATAAACTTATTTATAAATGGAATATTACAGCCAAATATAAATTACATCGTAGAACAGGGAAAACTTACATTCTCTAACGATTTACCCCTATCTGGATCCCCTATTATTCTTCAATTTGTAATAATTTATGGATAAAGAAAAAGTAGAAAGTTCTTACGCATCCAATGAACAAAATGCCGGATAATCACCAAACCAATTGATTACCGGCATTTTTTCATTGGCAATCATGAGTATTAGTTGACTACAACTTCAACAACAATTGGAGTTGCAGCATCAAGTGCATCGCCACCTGGAATAGTTATAGTAGTAGTAGTAAGGGTTGAGGTATCAGCTGTTTGAATCTGAGCATTTATATATAAAACATAATAAGCAAATGAACCTGGAAATGCGGTTGCAGCTGCACCAGCATCATCCGTAAAGGTTGTTGCTGCAATTGCAAATGTCGCCCCAGTACCTGTACCATCTCCTATTGTGGCAGTAAACTTTCTGGAAGCCATAAAAGGTTTAATTATCGCCATTTAGACCCACCCCCTTCTTTTTTAATGTTTTTCTAGACAGTCCTTAAGAGGTTGTCCACCCCCTTGTTAATTATCTTATTTCATACTTCGAATTAAGGAACGGCAAATTCACTTTTTGTATGATAACACATTAGTAAAAGACCATACTAAAATAAGCCCACCATATTCTAATTTTTTGAAGGACTTGAACACTGTGTCGTTATTTTGATTGGTTATGCAGTTTGTGGTTCAGATGGAGGGATTGTTGTATTTCCTTTCTTTTTTAGGTATTCTATCATTTTTAATTCTTTGTTCATTTGTTTTTCTTCAAGGTAATTTGAGCCTAGTTCATGATAGAGTTCTCCTGTTTTTAAGATGTTGTAAGCAATTATGGAATATGAGTTGCTGGCTTCAGTTCCTGGAGATGCAACCATTGTTGATTTGCTTTCAGAAGTTGGAAGCTTTTCACTTTATGAAAATCCACTCCTATTGATTAAACTAGCGGGATTAACATTACGTGAAAACTTATCTGGTCAACATAAGGGACAAAAACATATCTCCAAACAAGGAAGAAAGCGACTTAGATATATTTTTTTCAAAGTAATAGTACCACTCATTCGTCACAACGAGGGGTTTAAACAGCTTCATGAATATTACACAACACGCCAACAAAACCCCTTACGCGGAAAGCAATCGATGGTTGTACTCTGTGGTAAATTGTTGAAAGTATTGCATGGTATTTGTAAAAAGAAGGCCTATTTTAAGGAGCAGGATATGATAAAGGATCTCTACTGCCTCTCAGAGGCAGCGTAAGCATTTCTAACTATCGATTTATACAAGAAGGAGGAGTAGCGGGTGCGCCAACGCGTACTGGCCCTGAAAGCTTTAACGCAGCAGCATACTCTGACTAATCGTGTGCTTCATTTCAATAACTAGTTTGCTTCGGCAACCATTTTTTATAAAACTAAAGGAGGATAGTTTATTCGAACTGTGCATCTTTATGTTCGATAGAAACCTATGTCAATGGATGGTCACTAGTCTTTTAAATTAGGATTTACCCTATTTCTAAATGAAATATTTTATTTACTTTAATAACAATCCTTCCATTTTATTTTAACGCCTTTTTTTAGTATAGATGGGGCATCATTTTAAAAAATGCATATAATAAATGTGCATCTAAAAATATCCTTTATACAAAAAACTCTCGGATTGAGGAAACCGAGAGTTTTTTGTATAAAGGACTAGCGTCTGTGTTTTTTCACCTTAACAACTTGTATAGCTTTTACGAGGATGCACAAACCGTGTAGTAAATAAAGAATTCTGAACTGAATATAATCTTTTAAGGTCTCGGGGGGATACTATTGAAAACTTGGGAAATGATTAAACAGTCTGTACAAGGAGATATTTGGTATTCGGAAACTTTAGGTTACTTGATCACTCATACATCTAGAGGATTCGTTTCACTAAAATCAAAATCAAAATTACATTCAATAAAAGCATCAAATAACTTTTTACGTGCCACTGACGGGAAAAAAATTAATAAATAAAAGTTCTCTTGCTCAAACAAAAAAAGGTAACTATTTTGGAAATAAAAATAGTTACCAATAAACGGGAGTGTATACTAATAATAAAATGGGTTTCTAGACGAAAAAAATTGCACAGTTTGTGTCAACTCTACACTAATCCTTAATGAACCTCCCTCAGTTTGATGCGAATATCTCTCGAATGCTCACTTATTCGCAGGATTTCCTAACCCTTGATTGTAAGTCACGGTTAAATGGAGTGATTTCAGGACCTGAAGATTTCGTGAAGGCATAGTTAAATAAAGGAGTTGTACAAAACTCCGCATTTTACCATATAATACACATTCTCCACACCGCCCCTGGAGGCTTTCCCTCCCATGTTTCAACGGGTCAATTGCCCTATCATTCCTTCGTCATGCCTATCCAAGGGGTGGAAGCCAGTTATGCTATCCTTATGGGTTAGTGCCTTTTTTGGATAAGTCTGGTGATCCGTACATATTTGAAATCCTACGAATAAGTCAACATTCATAAAAAGAAAAAGTCTATGAAGATTAGTTTATGAAGGTTCTCTTTCGAGAACCTAATTAAAAAATCCCCCTTTAAAACTATGCAACCAGTTCAGTAATAGGTTGAACTTTATCTGCACAATAAGCCTCGTTTCTGCGTGCTATTTCAACAAATATACTGGCTAGCTTCCTACCAATTTCATAATCGATTTCATTTTCTTCATTTTTTTAACCTTAACATTATGGGAGTGAATAGCTCAAAATTCCGTGTTATTCATCACAAGGCTCATGGTGGCTAAGTAAAGAAAACGTCTTAGCCTAGATCGCCCTCTCTTAGAGATGACAATTTGACCTTTCCACTTACCAGCGCTTGCTTCAGCCAAATGAAACCCAGCGTGCCGAAGTAAAGAATTACCGTGTGAAAAACCACTTAGACCTCCTGCTTCACCCAATATCCGGCTAAAGAAATTTCACTAATTCCCTTAATGGCAAGCAGCTTCTTGGCAAAAAGTATTTGTTTTAATACATCCTTAACCTCTTGTTCCACTCTTTCGAGTTGTGAGAATACGAGATTATACTTCTCTAATAATTGTTCCAAATGAAACTTATACGCTTCAAGTGCTTGTCTTGTACCGACAGATTTCTTAGCTAACTGAAGAAGTAATTAAGCTTTCTTTAATCCAGGCTGCCTTTTCATTATGGATTTCCATCCTGAAACAACATCATCAGGTTTCAGGGAACGCAGTTCCATTGGAGATGGAAATAAACGAAGTGTGGCGATTACCCCTTTAGCAGTCATGTCTTTAAATACTTGCCTGAGTTCAGGAAAGACGATATCCACCCAACGGTTTAATTGATTAATCGTGCTAACGAGTCGTTTAATTCCCACATCACGGTTAGACATAAGGACCCTAAGTATTTCAAATGATTCTGAAGTGTTCCTGACAAAGGAACAAATGCTTCCGTTAAAGAAGGTATATTATAATTTTTACTTTTTTACTAAACGATCAAAATTCGTTAACTGATTTTGCTTTCCCACTTATCCAACTTTTTACTAATTAACTCCTGTAATTCTTTATCGTTCTCGGATAATTTGTAAAACATAGCTAAGGCTACTAAAATAACATCAATACATTCCTCTTTTACATCTCCGATTCCTAATTGTTTGTACTCACTTCCGCTTACTTTTAAGTAAGATAGTACAGCTTGAGAGGTTTCGCCAACTTCCTCTGATAGCTTTAATGCCATTTGCTCTAACGTTTTTGGTTCTTTTTCACTGAGTAACTTAATTTCTTTTAGCAGCTGTTCCAAGACTTCTCCCTCTTTCTTTTATAATTTCTAAAGTTATTTTAATTTTATTATTGCCATTTATGTATATATAGGACTTTTGTAATCCTTAAGTTTTTTTACTAACTCATTTGAATTATATTGTCAATGACTATTAAATCTTAATACTGCGATTTTATAAATCCTTGGTCGATCATATGGTCGAAAAGAGATAAAATTGGTGTATAGTAATTGTTGATATTAAGTAATGCACAAGGTTTATTATGTTATCCTAGTTGAGCCCAAGTAAATACTTCAAACCATTCCTCTAAAGTACCAGAACCAGCAGACAATGCAATAAACCTTTCAGATACTCTGCCATTATGCCCTTTCTTTCATGCATAGTGTTAACGACATGAAGTTCGGATAGTTGTTGATGTATTATTTCAACATTTTTTAACTTTTCAGGTAATACCCATTACCTTACCACCTGCTTCCATCACAGCATCAGCAACTGCACCCATGTAACCATCGTTGCTCCTCCATAAACAAGGTTTAATCCATTATCCACCAAAGTTTTCCCTAAATTCCTTTCTTCCTTCATATAGATGGAATCATTTCCCTTAAAAGAACCACAGTAAACTGCAATTGTTTTCATATATAATCTCCAAAAAAATAAACTAAAACTACGTATACAACATTATTTTTTCAAACATCATTTTCCACGAACTAAAGAAAAAACGTATATATGAAGATATAAAGTGAAGGACACTCTTTTTTCTAGATGCCATTTTCGCTATTTCATTCCAGGTATTTATCGTAAAATCTTTGGTATCCCTTTTTCTGTATTGTTAAATTAATAGATACTTAGTGACCTATTACCACTTTCTACCTCGATTAGATTTCCAGTCATACGGCAAAATCTCTTTCAATAAAACAAACGTGTCATTTTCAACCTCTACAACAGCTTCTAAATTTTCTTTTGAAAGCTGACTGATCAACTCACGGCACCGTCCACATGGCGGAACAGCATTTCCTTCCGAGTCAACTGCTACAATAGCTTTTATTTGATATTCACCATGTTTCAGCATGTCTGCAACTGCAGCATGCTCTGCACAAAAACCCAAGGAACAAGCTGTATCTATGCTAATCCCTGTATAGATATTACCATCTACAGTTTCAATGGCTGCACCAACACCTCCGTACTCAACAAAATCATTTAATACTGTAGGTGAAGAAACTGCAGTTGCAATCTTTTTTATCTCTTTATGATTCATAAGTGTCAACCTCATTTTCTGGTATATTCAATGACAAGCTCTATTGCTTAAAATATAAAGGTTTTTAAACAAATTGCTCTTTTACTGTTGTTACGCCCAAACACTCGTTGGATTCCAAGGCCTTATCCGATCTCCATATTTCCCCTCCAATTCGAATCCTTCAAACTCCGTAGCAAAAAATCGCTCTCCTGGGATTTGAGAGAATCCTTCCCTCTTTTTATCACCTCGGCCATCCAAGCGATATTTTCTGTTAGTCTATCTTTTTCTGCTTCTTTATCCATTATAATGCAAGCATCTTTAAAGACCCCGTTTCACCATGTTAGTCGCTATTCAATTTGTTTAATTATTTTTCCATGATTTCCACCAACTACAACATTATCTGTTTTATCTTTTGTTACTGATTCCCACCTTATAAAAGAATAAAAATAACCTTGTGTTTTTAATAAACTATTGTTTTATTATCTATATTTTCAATTTTAATAAAGTCGAACTCGGCTTCGTAGTTCTCTCCTTGTGGACTGCAAGCATAAATACCAACTTTAATACAATCCTTCTCTTCAAAGAGGTGGGCCATTCTTATTTGTTTCCATGAAGTACCATCTAATGAATGATCAACATAGTAATTACTTCCTCTTCTTGTTATTCGATAAAAAAGCGAATTCAGATTTTCTGAAAATTCCTGGCTAGACCAATCAGAAAAGCCATTATTTGTTACAACAACACCTAATTTACTATTACCATCAGGTATATATTCAACAGATGTCTTTAACCAAGTATCTTTTGAAAATCGAACCATTAAACCAGCTTGATCATATCTGTTCTTTGGTTTAGATTTTACTTTAGTAATTAATCTAAAGTCTCCATTTAGCTCATAATATAAAAAATGTCCATTATCAGCTTGAAATTCATAATGTGTTTTTTGCCAGAAATCCGTCCCTTTGTCAGTTTTCACCATTAAGTACCTTTTCTCGCAATTAACCTCCCATTTTTTAGGTGGCGAGAACCATCTTAAATGTTTATCTAATTCTGTATTGTTGAATTCTTCTATTAGTATGTAACTATTGGTCATTAATACTGTCTCCTTCACCTGTTATATTCTTTTTTATTAATGACTCTGTTAAAAGAAAATGCTGATGGAGGGATCATGAGAACCCTGTGGGGAAACGGTAAAATTCTTTAAATAAAATATAATAACTATATTTGCTATACAAAATTTGATTTTAAACATCTTTATTTAAAAATTCCATAGGTTTTAAACAATAATTTTTTTAGCAACTCCCTCCAAATCTTTAAAACCATTAATTGTTGAATAAGGCTTCATTATTAACCCCCATTGTTTTAAGACAAAGCTCTATAATATCCTTATCAATTTCATTCACGATATAATATTTTTCTCTAAAAATACTTCTAATGGCATTGCTGACTTCTTCATCATTAATTTCATTGAGTTGCACTCTTTTAATAAATAAATTTAAAGGTATATTACTCGCGCCAAAATGTAAGGGTGGTTGCAAATAATCTATGTTTTTATATTGTTTATAATTATTTCTTTCGAAAAATTTATTTCTTTTGATACAGTCTTGCTTTTCTATTTCTGTATGTACCATTTCTTCTGTTTCTGTTTCCAGAATAACTGCCTTCAACAAGGTATATCCTGCAAGAAAAGCATCTTTATTTAATAACTTTTCTAATTCCAATAATGTTTTTGTTCCTAATCCTTTACTTCTCACAACAGGATCTGTAAAAATATAAACGATAAATCCTACATTTACATCAGCTAAATAATGTCCGGTTGCAAAAGATACCATTTTCTCCCCTTCAAAGCCGACTAGGAACCGAAAATTATTTGGTTTATTTCTTTTTGCATATTGTAAGCTTTTTAAGAATATATCATGTGATTCTCTCACTTCTACAGGGAATACTCGATCAAAAATTTTCAAGGCCTTTTCTAAATTACTTAAATTATCAATTGTGATTTCATCCCATTTAATAGTCATGCACTATCCTCCCTAACAAAATTTTCCTAATTGTATCATGAATTATAAAAGCATAACCGAAAATTATAAAATCACCTTTAAGAATGCTAGCAACACAAAATAAATTACAGAAAATGTGAGAGTAGCTGGTTTCCAATTTAATATAGAGTACAACCTTCAAAACACATAGATTATACGTTAAACCAATGTTGGATATACAATATTAAGCAGAATGATAGTATATGAAAGTGTTTTTCAATCTCACAATAACGTTGATTTTAGTTAGGGAAAAATGATGGGAATTTTCAGCACAATCATTGCCTTTTCTTTATAGACCCCTGAATAAATTGGTAGGGCCGTCTTTCCAGTCCTGACTACTCCAAAATGCTTTCAGTAAAATTTGCTTCCTTATTTAATCCATCATCGATCACTCCATTTTGGAATTTTAGTTCGGAGTGTCATTCCATTTTTCTTTCTTCAAAATCAAAAATTTTCATTAACTAATCTATGAAAATATTGAACCTCTACTTTAAGCTTACTTGATTCGGAATTTTATGCCCCCATGCACTTAAGGCAACCATTGCATCCACATGAAATTTTGCTAACAAGTCATGCGGGATATCGACAGTATTGGACTGTTCAATGAACGGTCGGACCTGCTAGGGGGCTCAAAGGATCAAACACGTGCAGAGTAGCTGGAAAAAGTTCAAACACTAGGATCAAAATTTGTATTCTAGGTGCCCTTTTTACTATTTCATTCTAAGTATCCATCATAATATTCTTTTGCTTCCCTATTTCTGTTTGATTTTATTTAAAGATACTTAGTAAACAATTACCACCCTCTACCTCGAATGGTTTTCCAGTCGTACGGCAAAAGCTCTTTCAATAAAATAAATGTGTCATTTTCAACCTCTACAGTCTGGCTGCTCATCGCAGCCATCAGGCGTATGTCGCGCCGCATCGCAAGAGCTTGAATAAAAAAATATAATTTTGAGTCGAACTCTCAGTCAGTGGAGTCGGGAGAAATCACTTCCCACTTTCCAAACAGCGTTAAACCCGCCGCTTTAGCCAGCAACGTAGATGCCTGGTTATCAAGCTGGCATCGGTACTGGGGTTCGTATCCCTGATCACAGGCGTACTTACTGATTGAACGCACCACTTTGCGGGCGTGGCCTTTTCCTCTAATTGGCGTTAGAGTCAGTACACCGAGATCCGCAATTTGCGCATTCTCCCAGGGATACATGCTGGCGGCGCTGACCAGGCGGTTTTGCTCAAAAGAGCCGAACACCAACCAGTGATCCAATTCCACATAAGCGTCATCCAAGTCTTGTTCTGAGGCGGAGGACTGGAAATCGGAGAAAACCGCATCATCTTGCTCTGTTAACTGGCGCAAGACACCTTCCAGGTTTTCTTCCATCAATATGTTCTTATCGGCTTCTGAAAAATAAAAAAGATAATCTGCGCCATGCAAAATGACTCCTGCTTCATTCAATTTCCGGCGAAAGGTCGACTCAGACAGGTCTTGTCGTTGATTAAGACCTACCTTATCGGCCAGCGCAGGCGTCAGGGCCGCCATAACCCGGCCGTCGGAGGTTTCCAACATCATGACCCGACGGTCTTCACTCAGTTCAGGATTGATGGCTATAGTAAATACTTCATCGCTATAGAGGACGTGTCCGTTCAAAAATGGCGCCCTCCAAAAGTCAGTTATCGTTTGTGAAAATAAAGGCATACTTCTTACCCCCTATATAATTGAAATTCTATTAAAAAATACCATATAGAGTGAAAAACAAAAACGTTTTATCTAATTTTTCATTCTTTTTTTGTTTTTTTCTAATAATTCTGTCGTAAACCAACCTGCTATTCCTACAAGAAGTAAAATTATTATAATAGATACAATTTGAACAATATTATCTCCTAAATACATTATCTCATCCTCTAAATAAGAATAGAAATATTTCAGGTATTCGGTAAACCCCCCTTTGAAACGGTAATTTTTCATTTTGTTAACTAATTGTGTATGCTGTATGAATAAATATTCAATCTAAGTTTTTTCTGGTTAATGCCTTTATACCATAATTCCAAGGAATTTCACCTTGGTAAGTTTACAATTATAATAGTCAACAATCTGCAACGGCGATCGAATCGATCAGCAGGAGGCAAATGTGAAGGAAAATTTTATAAAATCGAGATCATTGATTACTTTTAGGAATCTAATTTTCAAAATTTCTCAATCGAAATATCTGTATTGATTGCTATTGCTGCTTGTATACCAGTAGCTTCTGATAGAACTATTTCAGATGGTGAAGGCTGAGCAGTATCACTTGCTGCATAAACATTTTTTTCCGATGTTCTACCAAAATAATCAACGACAATTAACCCGTATTCATCAAGATCACAAGAAAACCCTTGGACAATAGCATTGGTTGAGTATAATGATGGAGTAATAAAGGCAGCTTCCCTATGAATTTCTATACCATTTTGAAAGACAATACTACTCAACATTCCGTTTTGACCTCTAATTTCCTTAATCTTTTCAGTAAATACTTTTATTCCTTTTTCCTCTAATTTCTCTTTTTCATTTTGCTTCATCTCATTTCCATTTGTTGCTACGATGAGATCTTCAGACCAGTTGTAAATAATTTTAGCTGTATGTGCTGCACTATTTGTTTCATTTATATAAATCAATTTTTTATCTCTTATTTCCCAACCATAACAATAAGGGGAAGTAAAAATACTTTTGTTATAATACAAATCAATATTCGGAATATCCGACCTTATTTTTACGCCCTCAGTGAGAAGTATTCTTTCAGCAAGGAAACCTTTACCATCATTAGTATAAATTTTAAAAAGCTTATTATCTGCTTGTTTAATAACTCGTTCAATCTGATTATCAATTGAATGGATATTTGGATAATGACCTAATTTTTCTTTTGCATACTGCATGAATTCAGCTGGAGTGTTTCCATTTCTTAAAATACTCTCTTGGGATTCAAATGCAAGGTGATCACTATTTGTATTAAACAAAGCTACCGCTCTCCTCGCTCTTCCTAATAATAAAGCAGCATTTAATCCTGCTGGTCCATCTCCGATAACAGCACAATCATAAAGGCTCATCTTATTTTCCTCCTCTTTTTTAATTAATTACTGGTTCTAAATCCTATAAGCTCTTTCAGGTTCTCAAGGGATATAAACCCAACTATTGGTTCTTGTAATTTATTATTAATAATCAAACGAGAGTGGGGTATTCCGAGTACTCCAAAATCAGCTGCAAGCTCGGGGCTTTTGTCAACATCTATTTTTACGATTTTTACTTTACTACTTAATTCTTTATCCAGCTGTTCAAGAACCATTCCAAACATTTTGCAAGGGCCACACCATTGTGCCCAAAAATTTAATAAAACTAGCTTATCAGTTTTAAAATGTTGTTCTAAGTCTTGACTTGTTGTTGCATGAACAATTGACATGTCTTTTCCTCCATTTCAAGTTTCAAGTGTATTTAGCATCCATAAATAATCTTCTTACATTTAAATTCTCCGAGATGTAATAACTCAATTAATATCTTTTTGATTTTATTACATTAAATCACCTCCCCTCCTTCCATCAAAAGATATTAAAGGTATTTAATATCTTTAATAGAAAAAAGTTTTGTAGTATTTCTTCACCAATTTAAAGATCTCTCTAAAACTTTTTTTTGGATATAATCAGTATAATTAGATGAATGGTTAACCTTGTAGTTTTCCAAATTGGTGTATTTTATCACATTGACGCACTCTTTCAACAGGCCTTCACATTTAAATGCTTTCCATTGTATCTCTTTAAAACCTTTCATCTATCATATCGAGATTAACTGCCATTGCTGCTTTAGCTCCTTCTGATGCTGCTATGATTAATAAAGACTGACCTAATTTGGATGTCTCTCCTGCCGTGTAAATATTTTTCTGTGTAGTACGGCCTGAATCATCTGTCACAATGGCTCCATTTTCTTTTATTTCACAACCGAGCTCCTCTGCAAATTGATTTGGGCGAATGTAGGAAGGTACTATAAATCCTCCAAATCTTTCTATTTGATGTCCTGAATAAAATTCCACTTTTTTTAAATAGCCATCTTCACCATGTAGATTCTTAATTGGTTCGGTGATAACCGTTATATTATTTCTCGATAGTTCATTCATGGTAGGATTGGACAACTCATGACCATTTGTAGCTATTACTAAATCCTTGGACCAGTTGGAGACAAGCTTCCCGATATGAGTAGTATATTCTTCATTTTCGGAAATAACGATCAGGGACTGGTCTTGTAATTCCCACCCATCACAATAGGGACAGCTGAAGAGGCTTTTCCCATAATACTGTTTTATATTTAGGTTTGATGGAAATATCTCCTGTACTCCCGTTGCCAATATGATTTTTTCTGATAGATACTCTGCGTCTTCCATAGTCACAATTTTAAACCAACCGTTCGATTGTTTCGTTATTTTTGAGACCGTATTTTCAAGGTACTGAACAGATGGGTAACTTTTTATTTCGTCTAAGCCAATTTCTTTAAATTCTGCAGGCTTAATTCCTTCACGTGTAATAAAGCCATGTGATTCCTGCGTCACGCGATTCCTGTTTGTTCCATTATCAAATAACGCGACCTTTTTGCGAGCTCTTCCTAAAATCAAACTTGCATTTAGCCCAGCTGGACCTGCACCTACAATCACACAATCTAATACTTCCATAAGTAGTCATCCCTTCGTAATTTATTAAAATTCCATATAATTTAGCCCAATTCATTATGCCACCAACAAACAAATTTAATTTTACATAAAAGACTTAAAAGACTTTTTATATCTCTAATGTTCTGAAAAATAATGGTGGATTATAAATCCACTACAACGCGGAACGAAACCTAGACATCCCTAATCTAGTGGTTTTTGCTGTTCAATTGACAGTGTCTCCTTTCGTTGTCCAGTCCTTGGACTACGACGAGACCAGATTACCACTGGAATAAGGAGCAAGGACAATAACACCTCCCACTAAGGAGAGGATAGCGTAGTTGAAATTCGCAACCACCATACCTGAGAGCGCACCACCAGAGGCTCCCATTAAAGCAATCAGAACATCAATCGACCTTGCGTTTTCGCACGGGTATCCGCTGCAGTAGCATCCACAATAATTGCAGTTCCACTAATCAAGCCAAAGTTCCAACCAAGACCAAGCAACACAGCGCGATAAGGAGAAGCACCATAGAATCAGCCGGTACCCAGGCAGCCATAAGCCAAGATAATAGCAACGTGAGACCCGAAGCGTAAACCATAACCGTTCTTCCCCACTTATCGACTAAAATCCCAGTTATAAGTGAAGGCAGATACATGGCCGCGATATGAACGCCGATGACTAGCCCGACTTCCCCTAAACCATGCCCATGATGCTTCATGTGAACTGGAGAAATAGTCATAATGGACACCATAACAACGTGTGTTAAAATCATGACTGTTGCCCCAACCGCAATTTTTCGGTTATTGTTGACCTGTGGCTGCTCCTCTTCCACACCAGACAGTTGATTCGCAAGCTGTGCCCGCGCAATGACTTTGGCCACTAGGATCGTCTGGTCGGAGAAAAGCCAACAGCACCAAACCGGCAAGAGTAAAAGCAGCGGCTGCAGAATGAATGTTCCCGCAAGAGGAGGAACACCGATAGACTCCGCAAAATCGTCCCATCACGTCCACTAAATTTGGACCAGCAAACGCACCAAACGTGGTTGACATCAATATAATACTGATTGCCTTTGCCCTCTGGGACGGTTTGGCCAAATCGGTACCCGCATAACGTGCCTGTAAGTTGTAAGCTGAGCCAGCACCATAGATAAACAATGATACAAAGAGTAGTTGAACATTCGACATGACTGCTGCAAGAACAACGATAAATAACGTTCGTTGTGGGAGCCTTTGCTGTTTTTCAGGTGAATCACTGTAGGTCTGCCATATATCCGTTAGATTTTGGTGTAAAGTGATGTTTTCCTACATACCTTTTTCTGAACTTTTCATCTATTAATAAGCCCCCTTGGCTATCAAATATAATAAATCTTATTAGCTTCTGCTGATTAAACCATCGGTTAAATTTACTTTGCTGTCATACCTTCCTCCAAAAAATAAGCTTTCAGCAACATAAACCACATAGAAGCAATAAGAATTCCGGAATTAAACGATTAATTCTTCATGTCACAGCAAGCTTTATAGCTACAAATCGAATTTTTCCAATAAAATCGACATAGATCCTGCTTCATACTCCGCATAAGGAGGAATTTCCAGTAGAATAGCTGTTCCTAATTTTATTTTTTCGTCCAATCCGTTCCTATAGAGCTTCAGTGAATCCTCGTAGTAATAAAGAAGGTTTACTTTGATGCACGTAACAATTGCAAACAACTTCAAATCACCAATAGAAGACTTAAAAGACTCTTTATATCTTTGATGTTTTTAAAAAATAATGGTGGATCATAAATCCACGATTATTTTTTTACAAGATCTGATATTTTTTTATTCCTTAACTCTTCTTCCAGTTTTTCCTCTGCCGAAAGCATTACCTCTTTTATCACACATTCTGGATCGTTGTATAAACAGCAATCAAACAAAGACGATTTACCTTCAATAGCATGTATGATGTCCAAAAATGAAATGTCTTCCCAATTCTGCCTAAGAGAATATCCTCCATTGGCGCCTGAAGAAGAAATAATCATTCCTTCCTTAACCAACTTGGTCAATATTTTAGACAAATAAGTAGGAGAAACGTTTTGCTTTTCGGCTAACTGTTGTACACCAACGGGTTTATTTGGTGTAGCCATTGCAAGAAAAAGCATAGTGTGAAGGGCATAGTTTGTAGCTTTTGAATACTTCATGCTGTGTGAATCCACCCCCATAAGAGACTTTATGTATCTACGATAACCTTATTGATGTTACTGTGTCAAGTAACTTTTTTATCAATACATGATATTAGAAGTATTTCTAGTAGCCCCTTCAACTAATAAAAGGGTTAGTAACCATTTCGGAAAATTTGTAGTTTCGATTTAAACGGGAAAGTTGTGTGAAGAGCGAAGACCATCGGGATATTTTTCATCATTTAAGTGGAAAAGAACTCGACACGGCCTGCAGGAAAATTGTTGTTGATACAGATCATCGCCATATGGCACACCAAGTGAAAATTGGCAAAGCCATGCCTGATGGGCAATTTGAGATTGTCTGGGATTCAGAACGGAATATTTCCCCGCGACCATTTAAAGTGAAGCATAGTCAGTCAAATGTTGTCCTAAAATCTTGGGGACAAATCAGTGAAGAAGCAATTTTAGTGTTATCTAAGGAGAATGTTGTTTTGTATATGAGCAAAAAAGCGGCGGATATGACTCGTTTCTATCAAGAACAATCCCTTACGGAACAACTGCTTCAATCTATGTACCTTCTTTTTACGTCAATCATTACGAAGCAAATCATCAACATTCGTATATGCTTAAACAGAAAATGAATGTTCGGTATGTTAAACCATTTCTTTCATTAGGTCGTATTCAAACATTAAGTCAAGGTTTCCAAACAGAGCTGGAGGTAGCGAGAATAGCTGCCCAATCATCTGCTAATGTCCTTATTCTTGGAGAAACAGGAACGGGAAAAGATGTGATTGCCCAGACGATTCATAACAAAGTGACCGAAGAAATGGACCTTTTATTCCTTAGAGAACTTAACCTTGTATTTATTTGCTTTATTTCCAACAGTTAAATCCGCATCATCTGTTTCAGCTTTTTCACTGACAATCTCATTGTTAATGTTTTCCCATTCCTTGTCTTTTTTATAGTGGATGGGTTCTGTATATTCCTCTAGTACGTATTCTCTTATCTTAGATATGTTTTAGAATTTTCAGTTCTTAATTCATCTATCTCTTTTAATTCTTTTACATTTTTAATAGATTCTGATTTTTTATTCTTCTCTGCAACAGCGATACTTCCTTGCAAAGGTGTAATAATAGATACAAGCAACGCAAAAATTATTGTCCATAATACAAATTTATATCGATTTCGCTTTCTTTTACCAACCGCCATCTTTTTCCCTCGAATTAATTTATTGTAGTGCTACTTACTTTTCCCGCTTCAATAGTTATACCGTAATCTGTGTCATTTATTTTAATACTATAAGTTTCAGGAATTAAATCAATGATTTGACAGCCACCACTTCCATCCGTATACGTCTTTCGAATCTCGTGTCCTGTAAGCTTTACCAATTGATAATTTGCATAATTAGTAGAAACAGATAAATGACCTTTATTTGGTTTTACTTTCCATGGTAAATCAGGTACTGAAGGATAAGTGGCGAACGCTGGGGCTGAACTGTAAGTAGATACACTGCTTAATGCTTTGTAAAATTCACTGTTCGTTACATTATCTTTATTGGTAACAGCATAGCTATAAAGGCTTACACCGCCTAATTTCTTACCTATTTCAGATTGTGCTTGAGCTTTGTTGATTTGTGATAAGCCATCTTGAATCGAGTTTAAATAAATACCCATTCCAGATAGGATCATTCTTTTACCTTGAATATCTTTCTCCCACTCTAACCAGTTTTCAAAATATTTTTTTGAGTTGTATCGTATTCTCTAAAGTAATTCATTGGGATAGCTAAATCGATTGATCCCTCCTCCAACCAACTTCGCCAGTCTTGAAGTGCACTGTTCATATTTGAAGAGCTATTCCAATCTTCCACTGTCTTAGGACCATCTCCCCTAGCAATCATAGCTGCTGAAACAGTAACAGAAGGTTTTACACTCTGTACGGAGGTATAAATTTTTCTAACCATGTTGTTCACTTGATCTCTTCTCCATTGTTTCCATTTAGGATCATCTGGCTGCGGTATACCTGTTTTTCCGTGAGCTTGATTATACCTTTGTACACTTACGTCGTTATAACCCCATTCTTCACCCATGTAACGTACAAGGTCCATTTGGATTCCATCAACATCATAATTATTTACAACATGTTGAATGACATCTCTTGTGTAATTAGCTGCATCAGGGCGACCTGGGTCTATAACATAGTCAGATCCACTGACGTAACTTCCTGAGTTGGTTTTACTTAACCAGTTATTTTCGCTAGGTTGAGACATACCGTGGGCATTGAAAATATGATTAGAATCTTTCGGAGCCGTTGTTTTATTCCAAATTGGCATCATGGCAAACCAAGCATAAACTTGGATTTTCGGATTGGCTGAATCTGCTTTTTGAATCACGTCCGCAAGAGGATCATAGTCACTTTGCAAAAACGAATCTTCTGTTTTTGGTTCAAGCGCTTTTGAATAATAAGCATCTCCACGCCGCCTAACCTGTAGAAAAATTGTATTTGCGTTACTTGCTTGAACATCTTTAAATAATTGATCAACTTGAGCTGGGGTTTTTGCACCATCATGGAACATATCTACCCAAAATGCTCGATATTCTTTTTGGGGTTCCGGAAGAGAATACGCAATCGTTAACTTTGGCTTTAGTGTGGTATAAGTTGATTGATTGTTTGAATAAAAAATCTTTGGAACCTGGGTTTCATCACGAAATTGAACAGTAACACCCCAATTAGTTGTTCCACTATACCAACCTCTCATCAAGTCTGTGATAAAAAAATCTTTCCATGAAGGTGTATCAACAACAGCATTTGATATGCTACTACCTACTGAAGGTTTATTGTTCCAATTAATTGTCGTAGCACTCCATGAACTGTTTACAGATTTAATGTCTACGGTAACTTGATTCGTTGAGTTGTAATATTGATAAAGACTAAATTAAGCTGAGGTAATGACTGCACCTTTAGGAAGGGTTGGTAATTTAAATTTCAAAAAGGAGCGTGTTATTCCAAAGTTTTGATGTTTTCCAACAACTAAATATTGACTCATTGAGTAATTAGTAGTGGAAGATTGACTACTAACAAAAGCATCTTCTACATCTGATGGCATACTTACCCATATTTCTGAAGGCGTGGCTGTCTCTACCTTCGAAACTTTGTAATTTGCATAATTTTCAATGCCAGATAATAAGAAAAATAACCAAAAATATTCCTTTTTTCATATTTTCACCCTTTTTTCTACAATTTTCCTCGTCAGAAGAAGAAAAGTATAGTTTGATACTAAAAAAGGAGAATAGGTATAAATAACCTCTTTTTTCTTTCATACATCTAAGAAATTAAACATATATCATTCTTTTGATCTCTTATTAATACTAGATTTGAAACCTCCTAGATTTTGTACTTGGGGAATATCACCAACATAGGAGCTTATCCATACATAGACCCACGGTGCAGATATTCCACCCACTTTTGAGGGGAAAGGTACGATTTGGAAGACCTATACGAAAAGGCTTTTCTCACTCATTTAAGTTTTTTAAAAAAACATATGAATATAACGCGAATGTCTTCTTTTTATCTTTTACTGGTTGTGCTGGTGATGGCGATTAAGTGGAACCCCTAACATAGTAAAATATAGTGACCTGTGTGTAATTATGGGTGCTATACTATTATTTAGGTATTTTTTTAATTCCGAGGAGGTTTTTCAATGAAAAAGGTGCGGTATGGAACATGGATGTTTGTTATACTCGTTCTCATGCTATTTTTGCTTCCAGAAATATCAGTTAAGGCGGCATCTGATCCAATCATAAAGGTTAAATTAATAGGTTATCTTGGTAACAAAACTGAGATTACCGTCGAACCGGAAGTCACGTACACTACGAATCTAGCAAATATAAAACTAGAATCGAACAAGAAGTATACTTTGAGGATTAGCGGTACTGACATTGTTGTTCTGTCAGATTCAAACGAACTAGGCAAAGCTTCTGAGATTGAAGTGAAACCTGAAACAGGGAACGGTCCACTTTCGATTAATGGCCGTACATACTTAGGTAGTTTCCGTTTTATTATAGAAGATGGGAAATTCATCCGTCCGTATAACTCGATTGGTCTTGAAGATTATTTAAAAGGGGTTGTTCCAGCTGAAATGCCGGCTTTATGGAATCAGGAAGCCTTAAAGGCACAGGCTGTTGCGGCAAGAACCTATGCAATGGGCTATATCAACAAAACGCCCGACGACACAATGAGTTACCAGGTATACGGTGGCTACGCTTGGCACGAAAATTCAACAAAAGCTGTTAAAGCAACAGAAGGTCAGGTCATTGGTTATGGTGATAAACAACATGTAGGTTCAGATGCTCTTTTTTACTCAAGCAATGGAGGAAAAACCGAGTCAAACAAAAATGTATGGGGCGGCACAGAGCGACCATATTTAATGGTTAAAGACGATCCATATGATCCTCAAACTGTGTGGGGTTTTAGTGTGAAAAAGCAACAAATAGACCTTACAAACTTAGATTTAACCAAAGCTGATACATGGTGGGCGAATAAGAAGGAAGCCCAACAAACACAAGAAATTTCTAATATTAAAGCATGGCTACAGACAAATGGCTATACAGGCAAAGACATTAAAATTACGGCTGTCCCTTTCCTATCCCTTCACGCACCAACTAGCGGCGGCAGAGTGAGTAAAGGAAGTATTACGATTGAATTTCTAGTAAAAGAACAGGGGAAAGCGCTACAGCAAAGTGTAATATTAGAAGACGTAACGGCTTCAAAAATTAGAGCGATTATCGGTCTGAGCTTAATGAAAAGCTTTTTGATAGACAAAGTGGATACTGCAAAGGATACGATTAACGTTTCAGGCAAGGGCTTCGGCCATGGTGTCGGGCTAAGTCAGTATGGCGCGAAAAAAGCTGGAGAACAGGGAAACACGTATCGCGATATTCTTGCATTCTATTATGAGGGGACAGGCTTAAAACAAGCATATAAGCCAGAACCTGAGGAGGTAGAACCAGTAAAGCCCGAACCGGCACCAGTCATTCCAACGCCAATCCCAACACCAGTTCCAGATCCTGCAACTAAAGATGAAACAGCACCAACGATTAAAAATATAAAAACCGATTACGTTTCTAAAACAAACCAAGTTAAATTAACCTTTGATACGAATGAAAAAGCGAATGTGACAGTGGAAGTAAAGGATGAAAAAGAACAATCCATCGCATCTCTCATCAAAGGGGAGGAAAAGCCTTCAGGATCGCAAGTAGCTGTTTGGGATGTATCAGAGGTAAGCAACGGATTATATACCTTTGAAATTACAACGATTGATAGTAGTAATAATACAAGTTCAGCATCAGTTCCATTTACATTAACAAAGCCTGATACAACGGCTCCAGTTATTAAAAATACTAATACGTCATATGACTCAAAAACGAATAAAGTTTTCCTGAAGTATGAGATTAATAAAAAAGCAAACGTTATCGTTCAAGTAAAAGACGCAAAAGGCAAAATCCTAGTTACTCTGATCAATAATACAGAGAAAAGTGCGGGGGTCCAATGGACATCGTGGGATGTCTCGAAGGTCACGAACGGGAAGTACTCATTTGAGATTACAACGATTGACAGCAGTAAAAATAAAAGCTCAGAAACGGTTCCATTGACATTAACAAAACCCGATATAGCGGCACCTTCCATTAAAAATATAAAAAACTCATATGATTTAAAAACTAATAAAGTTTCTTTGAAGTATGAGATTAATGAAAAGGCGAAGGTCACCGTTCAAGTAAAAGATGCCAAAGGCAAAATTGTGGCGACACTGACCAATAATACTAATAAAAGTGCCGGTGTCCAAAGTGCATCATGGGATGTATCAAAGGTATCGAACGGAAAGTATACGTTTACCATTACAGCGATAGATCCAAGTAAGAACAAACGCACAACGACGACTTCCTACACATTAAACAAACCAGCAGCGAAGAATATGACTGGCAAGGTCAATGCTACAAAGTTAAATGTCCGTTCCAAACCATCCACATCAGGGAAAGTTCTTGGCTCTTTGAAGAAAAACCAAACCGTTACCGTCATTACTAATAGCAGTTCTTGGTACAAAATAAAGTACGGTAAGGAAACAGGTTATGTTTATGGAAAATACTTAACGAACGTCCAATAACGAAATCTATTCATGAAAAGCCCAAATCAATATTTGGTGAGCACTGAGAAAGACCTTGATTATTTAAAAGCCTAAAGTAAACCAAAAAATTTAACCTTTATAGTTAATTAGGCAACCTTAGGGGCATGAACCGGTAATCTACTTGGTTCATGCTTTTTAAATTGAGCTAGATTCGTTGGTCTCTCGAACTCCCTGAGTCAACCGATTTCACTTATGAACAAAAAGGTAACGCTTTAAGAAACTTTATGAGATTTATTCGCTATTGCTAAAGACCTTTTTTAAGGTTTCCTTTGCCTATTATAAAAACTACCTCTCATGAGTCCTATATTAAATCAAAATATTCTACCGAGGTTTATTCCCAAATACATCTTGGTTTATTCCCGGCACTTAAAAGAACCATCCTTATATATTCCCTACTTATATATTTGTAACTGTTTTATAGATAAAAAGCAGAACAAGGTTGAATAACTTGTTCTGCTTTTATAAATCTATTCAGAAACTACAAATGTCAATCATTATCACTTATTTAATCTACGACCCTAAGCAATTCATCTTTATTAGTCTTTAATAGTTTTTTCTATATCACTGTTTTTTATATATTGTGTAACGGCTTTATTTACTAGGTCTGTAATAGTAATGCCCGTTCCCTTTTTTGCTACGTACAACTTTAATTTATAGTGCAAATCAGCATTTAATTTAACTACTTTTGTTTCTGCAGCCTTTGTCTTTTTTGCAAATGTACTATCCACGCTATCTTTATGTTGTCTATCCGAAAAACTCATTATATTTCCACCTTTTTTTAATTTCTTTTCATTTTAATTCTATCGGCCATTCGCTTAATCATTTTCTATAACACTTAATTTGTACATTTTAAGTGACTTCCTATCTTTCTTCGTATACCCTCAAATTAATAAAAGTTATTTGGATATGGTTTAATATTTTTTCAGTTTTAATTCATTTGATAATCACTAACGATTTACAAAACCTTCAAACTGTGCTTTGTGGTAGTAGTAATATAAGCTATGAAGGGATTTAAATTAGAAACAGCAATTACTCTGGATCTTTCTTCCTTATCATATAATAACTTACCTAGAGACTTGGCTACTTACCATCGGCCGAAGAGTATTATGTTTTAATACCATAATAATAATTACCTAATAAAAACATTATAATATATTAGTTACTATTTTACATTTAATTTCGTTTCTTTTATTCACTTCATTAATATGTCCCCTCTAAATCTAAGGGTCATTTATTTTAATTAAGGCTATAATAATGTCAATTAGTACTCTGCAGACATTAAATCAATGGCACTGTACTGGTACGAATCAACTGTAACCCAATGGTTGCTAATTAGGTTCTTCTTGTTTCAACTTAATCATTGAATTGATTTTCTCCCTATACTTCTCATTAGTGAAAATTTCTTGCGTAGTCGTTGAATGTAATTTTGCATGTCTAGAAAAATTTGTAGACACCAGCCATCGACCACAATATGGACATGGAAGCTGTCCATCTACCTGCCATTGTGTTGTTATGAATCTATTTGTATTTGAGGCACTTCTTTTTGTTTCTTTTTTGACTATTTCTGTATTCACTTCGACTACATCATCATTCATTTTGTATTCATCTGAAATTGCTAATTCTTCTGATTCACTCCCTTTCCCTGTCATTTCACGCTCTACTAGTAGACAAATAGCTTCACTGATAGATAGACCGAGTTCGGCACAATAACCTTTAAAGTCACTGTATAAGCTTTCTGGAAGGCGTGCGGTTAATACTTCTGTCTTTTCTTTTCTTCTCCGGTTCCGCGCGAATTGTTCTAAGTATGTTGTCATGTAATCCCTCCTAAATCCTCTTACTGATTTTATTCGGTATACATCATCTTATTACCTTCACATCAACATGTATTCAATTTCATAGCTATACAAATCCATACGTAGTCTTATAGTTATATAAACAAAAATAAACTGTAGTTAGAAGTTTGAAAGGGTTAAAAAATCAAAAATATAAAGTTTCTGGTTGGATGCTCTTTTTATATAGTACATAAATACAGTTTTACAGGTATACAGGTTACTCTATTGGATTTGAGTCAATATTTTGGACACTAAAAAGTTAAATCTTAAGCTGTATTCCTAATTCGATCTTCAATGGCTTGTGGGGTTTGATAGCCCAAGCTGCTGTGAATTCTTTTTCGGTTATACCAACC
>NZ_JANZMJ010000046.1:0-35390 GCF_025175645.1 Peribacillus aracenensis | reverse complement strand
CGAAATTTGTCGGATTCAATATCTTTACGTTGATTAAACTTCTAAAAGAAGAATTGATTCTTGCTTTCTCTACTGCAAGTTCAGAAGCGGTTCTTCCGAAAATCATGGAAAAAATGGAGAAAGCGGGATGTCCGAAACATATTGCTACATTTGTAATTCCGACTGGATACTCCTTTAACCTTGATGGTTCTACATTATACCAAGCGTTAGCAGCTATCTTCATCGCTCAAATGTACGGCATCGATTTAAGCGCGTATGAGCAAATTACGCTAATGCTAGTGCTAATGATCACGTCCAAGGGGATTGCCGGTGTACCAGGTGTATCTTTCGTAGTTCTTTTAGCGACATTGGGAACTGTCGGCATTCCTATTGAAGGCCTAGCATTTATTGCCGGTATCGACCGTATTCTTGATATGGGACGTACAGTAGTAAACGTTATCGGTAATTCACTTGCGGCAATCGTCATCTCTAAATGGGAAGGTCAATTTAATAAAAGAGAAATAGTAAACAGTATGAATCATTTAAATGAAGAAATTTCATAATATTTATAATTTACGTTCTTTTTGTGGACCTATAGATTAAATTAAATAATTTTTTAAGGGGGAGAAATTTTTGAAGTATCTATTAAGATTTACTTTAGTTATTATTAGTTTTTTTTGCTTGATTACACCAGCATTTGCTAGCGTGCCTGGAGTAGATAAATCAATGAAAAAAGGAGCAACAAAAGGTATAGTTTCAGTTTCTCATCCTTTAGCTGCTGAAGCCGGTAAAAGGATTTTAGAGCAAGGGGGAAATGCAGTTGATGCAGCTGCAGCTATTCAGTTATCTTTAAATGTTGTTGAGCCAATGATGTCTGGAATTGGCGGCGGTGGTTTTATGATGATTTACAATAAAGATAAAAATAAAATAACAATGATTGACAGTCGAGAAATGGCTCCTCAGAATGTAAAACCTGACTTATTTTTAGATAAAAGCGGCAAGCCCATTCCTTTTAGTGAACGTCATACAACTGGAAAAGCAGTAGCTGTTCCAGGAACACTAAAGGGAGTTGAAACAGCTCTTAATAAATATGGAACTATGAAACTATCTCAAGTTATTGATCCTGCCATTCAACAAGCTGAGAAAGGTGTTAAGGTCAACTGGGCTACGGCTCAATATATCGACGAAAATAAAGAAAAACTTCAGAAATATCAAACAGCAGCAGACGTATTTGTTCCGCATGGTAAACAATTAAAGGAAGGAGATATCCTTGTTCAACCGGATCTAGCAAAGACCCTTAAATTAATTCAAGCAAAAGGACCCAAAGCATTCTATACAGGTAAAATTGGAAAAGCTCTTGTAAAAGAAGTTCAAAAACGTGGTGGAACAATGACAGAGCAAGATTTAAAAAACTATGTGGCCAAAGAACGAAAACCTATTGAGTCAAATTATCGAGGCTTTAAAGTTGTAAGTGCTGCTCCACCGAGTTCTGGCGGTTTAACTGTTCAACAAATACTAAAGTTAATGGAAGGTTATGATGTGCAAAAAATGGGAGTTAATTCGCCCGAATATCTCCAACATTTAACCGAAGCGATGCACTTAGCTTATGCTGATAGAGCAGCTTATGTGGCAGATGAAGATTTTTATGATGTACCAACAAAAGGACTTTTAGATGAAAGATATATAGAAGAAAGAAGAAAGCTTATTAATCCAGAGAAGGCTACTGCTGATGTAAAAGAAGGAGATCCATGGAAATATGAAGGCAAGAAATCCTCTTCTCAAGTGACAGTAAAAGAAGAACATCCTATTGGACAAACAACTCACTTTTCTGTTATAGATAAATGGGGAAATATGGTTTCTTATACAACAACTATTGAACAAGTATTCGGATCTGGTATCATGGTTCCCGGTTATGGATTTATGTTAAATAATGAGATGACAGATTTTGATGCTACACCAGGTGGTGTTAACCAAGTAGAGCCAACGAAGCGCCCAAGAAGCAGCATATCTCCAACCATTCTTCTAAAGGACGAGAAACCTTTTATGGCTATTGGTTCTCCGGGGGGACCCACTATTATTGCATCAGTAGTTGAAACAATTATAAATGTTATTGACCATAATATGCCAATACAAAAAGCGATTTTAACGCCTCGTATTTACTCAGCAGGATATCCAACTATTAGGTGGGAACCAGGAATTGATCAAAATACGAGATTAGAATTAATGGCAAAAGGAAATGTATTCGAAGAAAAGCCTGAAAATATCGGGAATGTACAGGCAGCTATCCTTGATTACGAAACTGGAAAAATGTACGGAGGAGCAGACAATACCAGAGAGGGAACCGTTTTAGGTGTAGATAGAATATCGTATACATCTAAAAAGCCAAAAGAAATAAAAGAGGAGGAAAAAGGACCTTTCACCTTTAAAGTAAACGGTTATGTTTACCCTTACCAAGCTAATCAGATGAAGATAGTAGATGGAAAACCATACATTCAATCAGATAAATTATTACTTGGTCTAGGTGTTATTTACTCAAGGGATTTAAAGACATATAAGACAAATAAAAATTCTTATTTATCTGTTATAAAAACGGCAAAAGCATTAGGTTATAAGGTAGATTGGAATGAGAAGGATAAAGTTATACTTTTAGAAAAGGACTTGTCTAATTATGACAATCCAAATGATGATGAAGACGGCGATATTATTACAAACTAATAATTAGTTCTAATGCGAAAGACATTTTTTAGAATTACAGCATGTCATCTTTTATAGTATAGAAATAATTAGTAAAAAGGGTTCTGGTGCAAATACTGTATTTGTTTAAAAAAGGCATATAGATTCTTAACTGAGTGATATTATCCCATCTAAGTAAACTGCAATTTTATTAACTGGCATTACTTTTGCAGTAACACAATTCTTAAGCTCTAACTTTCTTGGACCGGAACTTCCGGATATTTTAAAGGGATGAAACCGAAGGCAAAAGAAAAGAAGCCTTTTGATGCTGCTCTTGTGTTGCAAGATGATGGATCGATTGGATTTGAATGTGCTCAATCAAAATAACAAACTTAAAATCCCTATCACATAGATAGGGGTTTTTTGCTGTTGCTTATATATATTCAACGAAAGACGGAATGCGTAGCTAATTTATAGTAAAAGATTTAAGACTTATAGACAGAGGATGATACATACATATTGTTAATTAGTTATGCGAGGGTTTCAACTACTGGCCAAGGTTTGGAAACGCAAAAGGAAATATTAATGATAACACGATTCTGGTTACTTTTTATCCAAAAATAATGGAAAGTCTATCAGTTCAAAGGAACCAAAAAGGAGTTGGCCCCGTAAGGCCAACCCCTTGCAAACCGTCATTTTATTGTAAGCGTTACAGAATTATAGTTTTTCCCGTTACCAAGTGGATTGTAGTTTTTTTCAATGTTTCCTGCGGCGTCCACAGTGAAATAATTGATGGTTGTTGTCTTTTCAATTTTTAATGTTTCTGCAAATTCACGGGTGCCGCTTAATTTAATTTTAGCTGATTGGAAGGTTGGGCGGCTGCCGTCAAGCGTATAATAAATGGTGGCTGGCTCACTTGTTTCAATCTTAACATCAACCGGACCTGTGTATTTACCGTTTCCAGGTGTAGCCTTTGAGGAAGGCGGCTGATGGTCTTTTGCACTGTTGTAGGCTACTTTAATTAAGCCAATCAACCCATTGGCAAATTCCATTGCTTCTTCATGACCTTCTACAAAGGCTGGCTGGAATCCAACCGCCTGCCATCTTTTTGTATCCTTATTCCATAAATCTGCCCCTACTTCGAAGTTCCAGGCATAAATCCCCTTTTCATACCATAGGTAGTCCGCAGAGTTACCTGCAGCAGAATATAGTACGTCAGGAATTGGACCTGTACGGCTAGGCAGAATGACCGTTCCGCGGTGGTCTTGAATATCATTTAAGATGTTATCAGAAGCTGCCCAGTAAAACGCTTCTTCACCAGCTGATGGGCGTGGCAGTGTTGTACGTTTTGAATCGTAAGCACCAGGGGACCACATGAAGTAGCCGCCATAACTATGAATATTCATTGCAAACTTAATATTTGGGTTTTTGTCAGCAAGCCAGACTAGGTTTCTTCCTTCAGGCTCAGAGTTTTCAGCTGGTCCAGCGTAAGTTTCTCCCGTACAACTTGTACCTCCGCCAATATAGCCATCAAAAACGGAGCCAACGGAATGGTTGCGGTTAAGGTCAACTCCCCAATTATTACGGTACCCAGGGTCAGAGGCAGTGGGACCACAGTGATTGGTCATATTCTTACGCTGCATATTGTAATCATTGAAGCTGTAATTGGCACCGTCAGGGTTTACTGAAGGTACAAGGAATATATCAAGATTATCGACAAGCTTTCTTGTCTCACTATCTTGACTATAGTTTCGCAGTAGTCTTTCCGCCGTTTCGATTGTTACGAGTGGGGTCACCCATTCACGGGCATGCTCCTGAGCATATCCAAGAACACCTGGTTTAGAACCGTCTCGATGCTTGCCGATTCGGATCGCTTTTACTGTAAAAGGATCACGGGAAACATCTGCCCCTGCTTTCAAGCCGTCAGTTAATATCGCAGCATTCGTAGTTGGTGCGACAACACCAGCACCAGCATTACCGCGGTATGTAGTCGCAGTGACAAGTTGGCTAGCATTCTCATTCAGTGCTTTAACCACTTGTGCGGCAGTACTTGTTGCCTTTCCTGACGAATCAGTAGCTAAATCTACTAAAATCTTGGTACCATCCACAGTCACTTTTAGTGGTGAATTATTGGTTCCCGGATTCTTGAATTCTATCGATACATCATTCCCGCCTTCATGCCCCCATGCTTTTGAGGAAACAACAACTGCGGGATTGGTCGTGCCGCCGATAGTTGCTTGGGCAAGCCGTCTGTAACCATTTGTTTTATTTGGCATATCAATGATTTCTACCAAGTTCGGGAATTCTTTTGCAAGTTTTTCGGCACGTTCATATAATTCATTTGGTGCCATATAGTGGTCAACAAAATCGGTAACATAATCTGTTTTTGGATGTTTCGGCTCTTTCCCTAACCATTCAGTAACGGTGCTCGTAGCTGTTCCTCCAAGATTACTTTCAATTTTAACAGATGAAGGAATGGCGCTAACTGGTAGAAGCAAATAGTGATATAAATATTCACTGTAATCTACCAATCTAGAAAGTGTAGCAGATTTTTCCTCACCGTTCTCGGTCCAAGTTGCTTTAAGTGCTGTGCTAGCAGTCGCACCGGCGCTTGACTTCACTTCGAGATATAGGAAGGTTCCTGATTGATTGGTAAAATGGTTTGCCCTAAGGACTTTAAGTGTATCCTCGGAAGCTGCCAGACTGGCTTGCAGCTGGGCAGTAGATTGCCGCTCTGCCACGCGTGTGTTCCATTGGTTTTCGGTGATCAGGGTCTCTTTTACATTGATGCCAAAGGTCTTTAACATGGCAATTTCTGTTGGTGTGACAACGGCATCCACTTCATAGACTCCGTCGTGTGCTTCGATTCTGTGGGTAAGGTCAATGCCAAGCTCAAGGAGCTTCTCCTTTGCCTTATCATTTGGTACTACAAGTTGAACAATTGAGACCGATTCTTCCTTAGGAATCGGCTGGTCAGGCTGTTCGACCGCTGCAACCGGAATACTTAGGCCTGGATAAAATGTAGAGAACACTAGTCCGGTTATGGCAGTCATCACCACTAAATTCCTTTTCCATTTCTGCTTTTTCTGTTTTGTCAAAAACTGCACCCCCATAATGCTAGAAATTTTAATACAAGCTTATTGTAAATTGAATGTACTTAATTTCTTGTCATAAAATCAGAGGCAGTAAAAAATCCGCTCTACAAAAATTTTATTGAGAAAACATAATACTTAATTTTAGAAGATTAAATTTTAGGTTGTTTTTCCTATTTAAAAAGTACTATTCCACCTGAAAAATCTAGTGATTTTAGGAGTACAAAATTACTAGATTTTATTCCGTTATAATTTCTATAAATCGTATATTAATAATCAACTGTTTTTATTGTTTAATTTTGTTGCTTTTTGTTTTTTTTGTAAAAGGAAAGTTGTAATATATTTCATGTGAGCTACGGCTCTATTGTTAAAAACCATTAAATGCCTATCAACCTTTGTGCCAGTCCAACATTTACTAAAGAAACAAGAATTATCATGAATAGGAATGATGGGGAATGGCAAAAACAAATACTCAACTGAAACAAAACAGGGTATTAAGAAAATGCCAGAGCAAAAACTCATAGATAGCAGCCTTCATATCATTAAAGCATTTAATCGTATAAATGAAGTAGTAATAGAAGTGGAAGAGAAGATCCATTTGGAGAGGCTCTTTTTTTAAGTATGCCTAGAATTGAATAAAGAGCGTGGAAAAAGAAAATAAAAGGATTGTCTGTTGAAGAGGAAAAGCCCCACTCAATTGAGTAGGAATAAATATATACATTAGTAGTCCTTTTTTGTCCTCCAATGTTTTATGACGCATTTAAAACATTTAAGTCAAACTACTTAAAAACATTGATTAAAGCCTTTTTTTAAACACTATTTGTTTCTATTATATATAAAAATGAATGGGCGTTATGAATCTTGATATGAATGGGTTTATAAGATTGATTTAACATTGGTGTCCGAAAAAGTAACCAGTATTAACTGGAAAGATAAGAAGAGAGGCTTTTCATTAGGTTATTGAACTTAATAGATAACTTAGAGGTGTGATGATTTTTTGTTGGATATTTATGTTAATATCATTTTAAAGATTGTGAAGAAGTGTACTAAAACTAAAGGGGCAGGATAGTTTAAGTGTAATATTTCACAAAATATTAAAAAAAGCCGATCCTCCTAATTAGGAAGATCGGCCTCTATTGCAGGGAACAACGTTTATTTGAAATTAAGTTTTTACATCATGTTAGTTTAATTAAATATTTTGTGCTTGGGTTTCTTCGCTTAAGCGTTTATTTCCTTTATAGATAAAAATAAGGGAAATAATCATAAATAGTAATGCGAATGCACGTTTAATATCTAATTCTATGACTAAACTATTGAACCATCCAAAATGATCAATAATTACACCAATCACAAGTTGACCAGCTATACCAGCAATATTAGCTGCGATAACCCCAATTCTTGGAACTGCCATCACAGTCAGAAGTAAATACATAGTGCCCAAAAATGCTGCACTTAACTGCCATTTAGGTGCTTCTAGAAGTGCAAGTACATTTCCACTACCAAAAAATAAAATGAAAATGGTAAGAAACATTGTTCCAGTGAGAAAGGTTAAAAATGTTGTTTCAATTGTTCCAGCTTTTCGACTAAATGTTCCATTGATAGATGATTGTGCGCTTAATGTGATACCGCCAATCAATGTAAATAAAATCATAAATAAACCCATAATTATAGACCTCCTAGTTTATTAAAATAAGTGCGATAATCATTGAAATAACTGCAAAAATCTTTTCCTTATTAATCCTGGTTTTCTTACTACCAAGCCAACCAAAGTGTTCAATAATCATACTCATTACTAATTGTCCGATTATTACCGCAACCATTGTTATACCAACACCCACAAATGGGACACTTACAACAATGGAGGTTAAATAAACAACACCCAAGACACCTCCAAGTAATGACCATTTAGGTGCTTCAAGTGTATAGGAAAGCTTACCTTTTCCAAAAAAGAGCCATAACAGCCCCATGATTATCGAACCCATAAAGAAGTTATAAAAACTTGTTTCTATTTGTCCAATTGTTTTTCCTAGTTCACCATAGATAGCTCCTTCAAAGCTAAGTGCTGCTCCAGCCAATAGGGCTAGTAAATAAAATATAAAACGCATAGATAAAATCTCCTTTTTTGTATAATTAAATATCTAGAAAAGTAGATATAATTTGTTAAAAAACAGAAATCCAACATAAATTAGATCTCTGTTTTAAAATATTTAGCTAACTGTTGAATAAATTCTTCATTGCGCCTGTAGTATGTCCATTGTCCATGACGAATCGATTCAAGTAGACCAGATTTTTGCATCATGTTTAAGTAGCTAGAAACGGTAGATTGAGAAACTTTGGCTTTTTCTTGAATATCCCCAACACATACTCCGCCTTTGTAACTTACCTCCTTTGGTAGGTGAGCGCCTTGTTTTGGGAAATGCTTCTCGGGTTCCTTTAACCACTCTAGGATATTGAGTCTTGTTTCGTTAGATAACGCTTTGAATACATTAATTGGTTCCATGGGTGTAATTGTATATCTGGATTTCTCGATATGTCAAGCTGAAGAAAAAAAAAATTAGCATTTGAAATAGATTAAAGATGATAAAACTATCTGATTTCTTTAAGCTTACAATCATTAACAATCTACGGCAGCTCTTTTTCTTGTTCAACTATCGGGGCAGTTTAGTTCAAGAAGGATTATCTTAAGATTAAAGTGAATTACTTATTATAAAAACTTTGTATAACTCAATAAGAGAGAGAATAATGGATGTTCCAGAAGAATTAGACCTAATTTCTGTATTTGGAGCTATTCCAAAGAGGAAAGATGAGACAGCTGCTTTTTATTACGACACATCAACATTTGTTTTAGAAAATGAAAAAGAAAAATATGAGATTATCCTTTCCCCTTTTTATCACGAATTTAGTTTAAGTGTTAAGGAAATGAAAACAAATAAAGTATTGTCATATATTGAATTACTTTCTGTTAATAAAATTGAGATTGTGGAAGACAAAAAGGAGCATTCAAAAATTCGTTTGTTTCACGGCGATTCGGACAGATATGTAAATATTATCGAAATAACTTTAAAGCCTAGATTCCATGTGATTTTCAGAGAACAATATTGTTGATTTTTTTCACTAACGGGTGCGTTAGCTGAAGTCCGGAGCTGTCTTTAAGGCAGCTCTTTTCTTCGAACGGCTTTTCGGTTAAACCTACTATACTTGAGAAAATGTTATGATTTTCTGAATAATTGATAATTTTAAAAGCTATCTCAATACTTTTTTCTAAATTCCCCCAGACCATGATTTTCTCACGATTCAAAAAAAGTGAAAAGGTGCATGGAAGATGACATTAATCATTAGAAGGACGTTTATTCTGAGGGGTGGGAGGTAGCTGGTTCACAGAGACAACACTATCCGTCATTTTAGTTGGTTTTTCCCAAAATTGCTCGTTATTTGGTAAGTCATCAAACCAGGAAGCAGTTGGTGGACAGTCCAAAATCATCAACTTTCCATAAACACCATCACGCGATTGGTGATATTTAAGATATGCCTTTCCATTCTCAATCGCGAGAATTTCAATTTTTCCAGAAGTATGACTCATAACTAATTTGACTCGTTTGCCGAGGCCAGAGGTTTTGGCCTTCGCTTTCTCCACTATTTGATATACCTGTTCCAATGGTAGAACAAACGAAGAGTTTCCGGCTACAGGGCGATTTACAAAGAAATAGTAAGGATTCACTCCTGCCCAAGATAGTTTATCTAACAGATTAGCGAGAACAGTTGGATCATCGTTTATTCCCTTTAGTACAGGAGTTTGATTTACAATGATTACTCCTGCTTCATGCAGGGCTTCAATAGCTTTAAGTGCATCGGATGTAATTTCACGGGGATGATTAATATGAGCCATTACATATATCTTTTTGTGCACAGAAGAGTGCTCTCGTAATAAATCTAATAGTTCTTTGTCTTCATATATTCTCATTGGATTAAATACAGGTATTTTTGAACCGATCCTAATAATTTGTACATGTTCAATATTACGTAAATTTTCAATAATCCAGCGTAACTTTGGAGTGCCTAGTATCAAAGGGTCTCCACCTGTAAGAAGAACATTATTAATCTCTGGTGTTTTTTTAATATATTCAAGTCCATCTGCCATATCTAATGACGCTTCTTTTACATCTGAACGAAACAAGCGCTTGCGAAAACAATATCTACAGTAGGCTCCACAGACTTCAGAAACCAAAAGTAAAGCGGTAGTAGAGTATTTATGCTGGCAACCTTGTACGACATAGTTGGTATCCTCATCTGATGCGTCCCATCTGCCGTATTCCAATAATTCCTCGGACGACGGAATTACCAGCTTGCGAAGTGGGTCTTGTGGATCAGACCAGTCTATAAGGTTTAAGTAGTATTCATTTAAGCGGAAAACAAATTTCTCCGAAACGGTTTGGAGTATTCTTTTTTCTTCTTCACTCAAGTGTTGAATATGACTAATATTCGTAATGTATTTAGGTTTCACCATCATTAAACACGCCCTCTATTAATTTAACATTTTTTCTGACATTTCCTCTTTTCTTTTCTCATAAAGGTATTTGGAAAATAATAGTGGGTTTAAGCACGATTTTTTAAACGTCTTCTTATCATAGGCTTTCATAAGGGAAACTTTGGCTGACTTGGAATTTGGTTCAATAAACCATATCTCTCCAGTTTGATCAATCCCAAAATCAATACCAATTTCTCCAAATTGCCCATACACTTTTTCTAAAGCATGATAAATTGTAATAAGAAATTCATTAATGCTTTCCATTAATTCATTTACCTTTTCCTCAGAATAATGAAGGAATTCCTTGAAAAAATACTCAATCGGATATGCTGAGGAATGAATGGTAATGGGCGATTTCGATTTCCCTATTCTTGCGGCAACTCCAATAATTTTTAGCTCTCCTTTGCCGTCTCTCTGTAATTCGGCACGGAAATCAACTATACTATCCTGTAATGTTAATAGATTAATAGCTTTCTGGATTATAAATTCTCTCTTACCATAAAACTTATGAATTTTTTGGACTAAATTATCCCATTTTTTTTCTTCGGCGATAACCATGTTATTACCATGGTAACCATATTCGAAGTGCCCATTTGGCTGCTTGCGGATTCGGAAAATCCATTTCCCCCGCCCACCTCGCACTCCTTTTAAATAAACTTCATTATTCTGTTTCAAAAATCTTTGTAAATCACTATCCTCTTTATACATGACTGAATACGGAAGATATTTGCTAACCTCTGGAATTTGACTTAGATCTTGGTATACTTCCCATTTATCAAAGTATGATTTTGAATTAAGCTTTATCACCTGATGTTCATCAAGTATATCTAATATATGTTCTGCAATAAATTTACTTGCCCCTCCGCCTGCACCGCGATTATAGAGAATATCAGGTAAAGGGTAATATGTTTGTTTCCATTTCTTCGAATCTTTATCAAAATATGTACCAAAGATTAACTTCTGCTTAAAATCAAAGTTTTTAAATGAGAAAAAAAATAGGGTCACACCTGCTTTTTTACTTGATTTTGCAAGTTGTAAAATTCGTGGATAGCTTTTCAATGTATCTTTTTGTTTATTTAAAGCTTTGATGATTGGATGGGGAATGAAGACACCAATAATAGGCCGTTTTAAAGTACTCAATTGTTTTGCCCTCCCGTATACTCTGACATTTTCCATGATATGCTTTTAAGGAAAAAAAGATTCTTATCAATTCAAATGTGTACTCGTATAAACCTGAAATAGGCGGACATTTTTGCTTGAAGAGTGATTGCTAAATGTATAAAAAACATTCCCAGGGCATAGTTATAAACGGCGAATATATACAAATTATATGAAGGGTGAAATTATGTCTATAACTAGGTCTAAGGCAAAAAGTAAGACTATGGTAGCTTACATTCTCCAGTCTTACGATAAAGCCAACATCTATCTCCCAGATACAATTTAAAACCCGATAGAGGAAGAAAATCAAAAGGTATCATTCGAATTCGTCAAAAAGAAGGGGTGTATTTAGTACGAAAAAGTAAAGAGGAATTGGAATATAAGTTCGATAGCAAGCCATCACTCTGGTCGTCTTTACTTGAATGGAACTCCCATGCTTGATATGTCATGTAGAACTCCTATCTTATTGGATTCGTTATTTACAGGTTTTCTTGATTCATAAGGTATTATATATTAATTTATCATCTAGGGGTCGTGATATATAGGCGGTAGGACAATATTCAGCAGAAAACGCATTGGGTATGGCAGGTATCTATTGATTAAAAATACCCAAGGCTTTACTGGAAAGGGGTCATCTATGGATATTCATAAACCATTTAACGATAAAATGAGAAAAACCTTAGTATTGCTCAATGATCCCCTAGTTAAGGATTATATTCCGGTGACGGATTGGTTCACTGAACGAAAGGCAAAAAAATTGATAAAAACCTATCCCAGTCTGTTTATTAAACCCAATAAAGGAAGAATAGGTATAGGCGTTATGCGTTTAAGAAGGATAGGAGACTCTCAGTATGAAGTTCACTATCAAGATAAGGCAGAAAAATATGAGACAATAGCTCAAGGATTAGCAGCTTTGAAAAAAAAGTTTAATCCATCAAAAAAGTATCTTATTCAACAGGGCATTGATCTTGCCACCGTTCTCGAACGTCCGTTTGATTTTCGAGTTGTCATGCATAAATTCAATGGAAAGTGGGAAAGATCGGGCTGGTGTGCAAAAATTTCACCTCCCAAAATGATTGTTACTAATCATGCTAAAGGAGGTATAATAATTTCCGCAGAACAAGCATTAGCAGCTAATAAAAGTAATTTTGATTATAATAAGGCACTAAATGAGTTAAATGAAGTATGTCACAAGATATGTTCGGTATATGATTCCCACTTTTCTTTTTGTAAAGTGGGTCTGGATATGGCTATTGATAAGAATGGACACATTTGGTTTATTGAAGCAAATACTTCACCAGATCAGGCCATGTTTCGTAAATTAGGAGATCAACGAATATATAAAGAGATAAAAAGTAAAGATTTACAAATCCGTAGAATAAGTAAGAAAATATTAAAAGATTTAAATCACAATTCAGAATAAGGGAATTCAGCAATTCTTAAAATTTAACTTTTAATAAAAAATCCTTTCACTAGGATTATGGTCTTATCCCGGTCAAGTAGACTGCGATAAAAAAGCCTAAGCAGCCAGTGTGTACCGGTATTCTACCAGAGCATACTGGTTTAGTTTTTTCTGAAACCCATCATGGTTGTATAACCAAATGCATTCTGCGAGGGGGAACATGGACAGTAAAAAGTTCCTTAACGGTCCCAGTATTGTACCGGGGCCATTTTCTTTAGTCCCCATTGGTAACGACTCATATTGTATTCTTCTATAACTCTATAAACTAAGGTGTACCGTAACTTAAATAATAAGTTTTTATAATCTTTGTTGTTGAATAAAATGATACATTGCCCCAATCATTCCTGCTTCATTTCGATGTTTACATAGTTCAACAGGAATCTTAATATCATTCCACCAAGGGAGACCGTCTAGTTGTTTATTTATAGTTGATAACAAATCCTGTTGGGAGGATACTCCGCCACTAATTAAAATTTTTTGTGGGTTTAAAGTTGCTGCTAGGTTGAAAATTCCATAACTAATATTTCTAGCCCATCCGTCAATAAGTTTTTTTACCGATTTACTTTTAGTGGCCTCTGAAAAAACGGTCTCCCCTTTAACATTTTCATATTCACTTATTCCCTTAAGTTTTTTATAGCTCCTAATTAAGGCAGAAGTTGAACCTGTGGAGTGCCATATATCACCGAAATTTTTCCCATTTGCTTGAGTAATCATAAAACCAAATTCACCGCCTCTAAATCTATGACCATGTAAAAGTTTACCGTCAACAAAAATCCCCCCTCCTATTCCAGTGCCAATTGTGACACATATAAAATCGGTACAATTTTGGGCATTACCGCTTGTTTTTTCTGCTATAGCAGCACAGTTTCCATCATTTTCAATTTCAACCCGTAGAGGAACTTTTGCTTCTAATAAATTCTTTAAATTCTGATTAATCAACGCGGTAACAGCACCACCTTGTTCTGAGTAACCTGTATTCGGGTTAATAAAGCCTGGTAAACTTATAGCTACACCCAACACATGATTATTTCTTAAGTACATATTAATTGTTTCTACCATTTTCATTATAAATTTATCCAGATTTGTACACGGGGTACTGTAACTGCCTTGTGAAAGAATGGTTCCGTTCTCTAATAAGAGCCCGTGTTTTACTTTTGTCCCGCCGACATCAAAAGAAATATACTTTTCCACTTACATTCCCCCTATACACCGTAGCTTTTATAAGAATATTAAGTAGGCTCGAGGAATTATCACCTCATTTATATTGAATACGATTCCTAATTTACCATAATAATAGTTCCCTCATCCGATGTCGGTTTTTGGTATTCTTTATGAATTTGTTTTAATACATCTTGAGGTAGTCGCATTAGATCTTTGTTCCTTGCTTTACATATTTCATAATCTGTATCCACTTGGTAAATTTCTAACGTAAGCCCAAATTCTTTAGCCACACGTCTCCATTGTTTACGACGCTTTCTTGTTCTGTTTGTGGTATCTACAATTACTTTATGACCACTTTTTAGCAACGACCTGACCATAAGTTCAGCTGTTTTCCACACTTGTGGTTCAGCCTCTGCTTTATAAATTTGACCATGTAAGGAAAGCCTGAGGTCATCAATAGATACACGTACCCATCCGTCGCTCTGTAGAACTTTAGCATATGTTGATTTACCGCTTAATGGGATTCCGCACATGATACCAAGTTTCACATTACATCTCTCCAAATCAGAAATTGCCCCGCCCACACTCAGATACTCTAAACCCATCTGAAAGCATGAATCAGTACATTACATTATAAAATGCGAACGATAGTTGATTTGAAAGGGGCAAATCAATCAATTATGTGAATAAAAAAAAATTATATATAGGAATTTTGGTTTAATATTATTTCCCACTATGTCTTTGTATTTAGTGTGTAATAAACGATTTAGAAACTTATGATTTAAAGCTGTGTCAAACCTGCTTCAAATTACGTATAGTATCATCAGCATTAGGATTGACCTTTTTATTAATAACAAGGTAGGTGAGTAGAATTTTGTTAGAAAAGGTTTCAATAATCATACCTTTCCAAACAGACAATGGCCCAAGAGCGGAAGCATTTAAATGGATTAAACAGTATTATGAACGTATCATGCCCGAAGCTGAATTATGCTTGGGTATAATCGATAACGATAAAATTAATAAATCCAAGGCTGTAAACTTAGCAGCTAAAAAAGCAACAAGAGAAATTTTTGTAATAGCTGATGCGGATATCGTTTATGACCCTAAACTTATAGTTAAAGCAATAGAGGCACTTAATGAAGCAGCATGGGTAGTTCCTTTTACTGAAATTTATGACATTGAAAGGTCAGGAACAGAAAGACTAATTCAAACAGAACCAACGTGGCCTTTTGATGTTAAATCTGAAGAATGTACCAAAGCAAATTGGATTTACACAGGATTTGCGGGAAAACTTATTGTCATACCCAAAGTGAACTTTGAGGCAGTCGGAGGGTTTGATGAACGGTTTAGTGGCTGGGGAGGCGAAGATGATGCTTTTTCACTTTCTGTCCAGACACTTTGTGGTAAATTAGCGAATGTTTCAGGAGAAATTTACCATGTGTGGCATCCTGTTTCAAACTACGGAACAAATCCAAATGGTAAAGCGAATCTAGAACTTCTCAACCGTTATAAACGCGCAAGTGGAAATAGAAAGGAAATGACCAATCTTATTTCTGAACGAAAGAATAATATAGAAAAGATACAAATTAATAATATTGAGGTTTTAAACAGCATTGCAAATGCACATATGACATCACCTAAAAGCAAAATTTGTTTTGCCATCCTTGTTCATGAAAAGAGAGAGTTAGTCGATCAACTAATTAAAAATGTCCGTTCTTTTTGCCCTAACAGTGCAATCGTCTTATACAACGGGGGATCTGATAGGACGCTTTGTGAAGGTCTAGGTGTTCCCGTTTGCCCCTCCAGTCGTAAATTAAAGTATGGGCATACTGCCATTTATTTTCTTGAAACGATGGAATGGTTGGAACAATTAGGGACTCAGTATGAATATTTTATTAATATTGACTCAGATGCTTTGTTTATCAAAAAAGGATATGAAGAATTCATTCAAAATGAAATGAAAGATACGGATTACATGGGGGTGGACTTTAGGGTTCCAAGTAAAGATTGGTATATTGGAAGGGAACTTGAGAAAGACGTTAATAGATGGAAGAAATTATTTAATATTAATCCTTTGTATGGAGTTTTCAATGTTGGACAGGTAATTTCGAGGCCTATTGTTAAAGCATTACTTGAACCAGAAAGGATGGGAAAGTTAAGAAAAGCTTTAATGGAAACTACTTCCTGGGGGATGGATGAGATTATCTTTGTAAATATGGCCAAGGAACTTGGATTCAGGCAAAAAAAATATCCAAACCCCCTGGACTCAGAGATGATACGTTATCGCCCTTACTTTACACTGGAAGAAATGATATACTACCATACTAAAAATAGCGGTTATCTATGTCATCCCATTATTCGAGACAAAGCTGACCCTGTCAGGAAATTAATCCAACATATTGAAAAGGGCCATGATTCAGATCTATATACAAACAAGGAATATCCATGGCATGAAGACAATCCAAATAATTATTCCATTTCGCTTCCGATAAAAGGCAAATTTGGTATTTTAGAGCTTGTCGTTCGCTCTGGTTCTGCTTTGACCCACTATTGGCAACCCCCGGGGGGGGAATGGTATAAATCTGAGATATTCGCTAGAGGTGTTACGGGAATTCCTATATTATTCGAAACTCATTCAGGTGTATTTGTGGTAGTATGCAAATTAATAAATGGTGAAGTTTGCTTTTGGTGGAGAGACAGCAATAACCAGAACAGCCCTTGGTATGGACCATCTGTTTTTCAGCTTGGGAATGTAAATCCGATAAAAGGAAGTGAATTTATTAAAGAGTAAATGCATTTGAGTATAAGTCATGCACTCGATACTCGATCAACATAATGGAGTTAGTATAGTTTCATGGACATATTTTAGTTAAGTCCTTACAAAAAGCTTTTAATATGGATCACAAGATAAGGAAAAGTTCCTTACCCTGATTATGAAAATGCTCATAATTTTGCTCAAGTCTTTTTCTCTTTTTTATTGGCTCTTTTCGTAAAGATTGTTGTTTTTAAAATGAAACGATTTTAGGTTGATTGGAGCGGAAGTGCGAGACTCCTGCGGAGCAGCAGGACAGGTGAGACCCGACAGGCGTTTACGCCGAGGAGGCTCACCGCCCGCCCCGCGGAAAGCGAGCATCTGGAGGGGAAATCAACCACATCTCACTACTTGGTAAATAGCAACAAAGTATGCGAAAACAGCCTTTTTATTAAAACCTCTTTTTTATTATTATTTATCTTAATGAATGGGCGGCATGATCCGCTAAATCCCTTAATAGAGGGGTTTAACAAGGATTCATAAATGAGTGCTCACCTAACATGTGTATATCTTTAAAGTTGAAGGCCCCCACAGTGTGGGGGGCTTTTTTCTTTGTTGAAAGGGAAACTTCATACAATCCACTTTCAACGAAAGATGTACATATAGTTCCAGGCGATGGGGGGAACAACCTACTATAGTCTTTTCAAGTTGAAGCCCATAGTTGTTGATGGTCAGGGACATTGAATAGTGGTAATAGTGATCTACTTTGATTGTGCGCATAATTTGGGGAAGCCCTGAGGAGTATCAGTATGTAAGGATTTTAGATATATTTATTAATTCAAATGTTATTGAACGGCATTAATGGAGATCGGAGCTGTCTTTAAGGAGGCTCTTTCTATATGCAACTATCGGTTCGGTTTAGTGCAATAAGGACTTTAAATGGCTATATAAAACAAAGTGAACCAGGTATTATTCTAAAAAAATAATGGATTTAAAAGCAAACTATTTTTTCATATGCTGCACACCTTTTCCACAGTAACCTTGGTTCTCCTATACCCGAATGTAAAAATGAATAAATATATTCCCTTTTTAAAAAAGTGATTTACAATCATTCGTTTTGTTGGTAAGATTTGTTTTAATAAATAATTTGAAAAATTCAGTTATTTATCGTTTTAAAACAGAAAATTTTAAAACTAAAAGGAGAGGTAAATAAAATGGAGGCAATTGATCACAATTTAAAGCCGAAAGTAAAAAAATTCTTGGAAGGATTTATCGGTCTTTATATTAATGGAGAATATGTACCAGCGGTTAGTGGAGTAACATTTGATGTCATTAACCCTGCTAATGAAGAAGTGATTGCACAAGTTAGCGAAGCACAAACAGAAGATATCGATATTGCAGTAAGAGCTGCAAGAAAAGCATTCGATGAAGGTGAATGGTCAGAAATGAAAGCGGCTACACGATCGCATCTTCTTTATAAGTTCGCAGAACTTTTGGAGGAAAACCGGGAAGAGCTTGCACAACTTGAGTCACTTGATAACGGTAAGCCATATAAAGTCGCATTAACAGATGATGTTGATGGGTCAATCCAGCACTTCAGGTATTACTCTGGTTTCGCAACGAAAATCCAAGGAAAAACGACACAAGTATCGCCGGAATATGTGAATTACACTGTGCATGAACCTGTTGGGGTTGTAGGCCAGATTATTCCTTGGAACTTTCCTCTTTTGATGGCTGCTTGGAAGCTGGGATCGGCTCTGGCTGTTGGTTGTACAGTGGTTATTAAACCAGCAAGTGAAACACCGCTTTCTCTACTCTATATAGCAAAACTGTTCAAAGAAGCTGGTTTTCCAGACGGCGTTGTTAACATCACTCCCGGCTCCGGTAGAGTTGCTGGAGAAGCAATTATCACACATAAAATGGTGGACAAATTGTCGTTCACTGGATCAACAGCTGTCGGAAAAGAAGTCATGAAGAAAGCTGCAGATCAAATTAAAGGAGTCACGCTCGAACTAGGTGGTAAATCACCAGCAATCATCCTAGAGGACGCCAACCTAGAAGAAGCGATTGAAGGGGCATTCAATGGAACGATGTACAACCATGGACAAAACTGTAGTGCTTGTACACGTATCTATGTTCATCGTAAACATTACGAACAGGTAGTGCAGGCATTGGCAGAACGTGTGAGCATGTTGAAACTGGGCCCAGGGATGGATCCGGAAACAGATATGGGTCCCCTCGTCTCAGCAAAACAGCAACAAACTGTTCTTGGCTACATCGAGCAAGGAAAAAGAGAAGGCGCACGTCTTGTTACGGGAGACGAAAAAGCATTTAATAAAGGCTATTTTGTTCAACCAGCGATTTTTGCGGATGTAGAAGATGACATGGTCATAGCGCGTGAAGAAATCTTTGGTCCAGTAATGTCGGTTTTGGTTTTTGATACTGTTGAAGAAGTTATTAAAAGAGCAAATGATAGTGATTATGGTTTAGCAGCCAGTATTTGGACAGAAAATATCAAAACCGGTCACTATATTTCCCGTAAACTACAAGCCGGTACAGTTTGGATTAATGATGTTGGTCTTGAATGGGAGTCAATGCCGTTCGGCGGTTACAAACAATCTGGCATTGGACGTGAAATGGGCGGAGAGTATGGCTTAGAAAACTACACGGAAGTGAAAAGTGTATATGTGAATATTAAACAAAAGTAGACTGTGAAATTTTAAATCATGTAAGTCCGTAATAGCTGCACACCTATTAGATAGAAGTAGTCTTTCCATGTATTTTATCAAGCATCTATTGGTAGAAATTCTATTTTATTAACATTTATGAGGAGGATAATTATGTATAAACCTTTTGGAATGATTCCAGCTTTGCCAACACCTATGAATGAGGATAAAAGTATTGATTTTAAAGGGCTTGAACAGCTAATAGAACATTTGGTAGATGGAGGAATGAACTGTCTTTTAGTTGGAGGAAGTACTGGAGAATACTCACTAATGAGCATGGAAGAACGAAAAAAAGTAATTAAATTTGTGTGTGAAACATCAAACGGTAGATTACCTGTTATGGCGGGTACAGGATGTCATCGAACAGAAGATACAATTGAACTTACTAAATACGCAGCCGAAGTTGGTGCAGATTGTGCTTTGGTCATTAATCCTTATTATATGACAACCAGTAGACAAGGAATCATTGATCATTACAAGGCAGTAGCGGAAAACTCTAGCATTGGAATTGTAATCTATCATTATCCAGATGCTACAGGCGTTGAACTTGATCCAGAATTGATTAATGAAATAAGTCATATAGATGGAATTGTCGGTATTAAAAATACTGCTGATGGACAGCATACCTCTAAGCTTATTGCATTGACAAAAGCCAATCCGAACTTTGCGGTACTTACTGGATTTGAACATTTAATCTTACCTACATTGGCATTAGGGGGACATGGTGCTATTGGAGTAGTCCACAACTTGGCTCCGAAAAAAATAGCAAAACTATATGATTTGATCGTAAATGAAAACAACTTAAAAGAAGCAACTAAATTAAATCAGGAATTGCTAGATTTATATAATGTTATTGAAGAAGAAACGATTCCAGGAACAGTAAAGGCAGGCTTGGAAGCACTAGGATTACCAGGAGGATCAAGTAGATTACCGTTAGTGCCTGCTTCCGAAACGTTCAAGTCAAAAATTGAAACAGTATTAAATGAATTAGGGGAACTAAGATTGAAACAACATTAATTGAATGAGGAGAATGATAAATACTGAAGATGGGAGGAAATCCAATGAAAGATGTAATTATAATAGGCGGTGGACTTGCTGGTTTGTCTGCTGCCTGGCGCCTTAAACACCATGATATTTTACTTTTAGAATCCGATGATCGTATTGGTGGGCGTGTACGATCTGAACGCCGAGGAGATTATTGGTTAAATTGGGGCGGACATTTATATGCTGGAGCTGGTTCAGCTACAGATGAATTATTTCAATCTGTAGGAATAACTGCATTACCTGTACCAGGAATTTTAACTGCAATGTCTTTGAATGGGAAGTTGCTTTTAGATGGTCCAGTTGAAATGTATCCATTTAGGGCCCCTATGGCATGGAAAGCTAGATTTGCAATGATACGTGCAGGTGCTAAAGTGCGTGCAGCTGTTATCAAGTATGGCAAAGTAGCAAAAAAACGTCCGGGAGAGGACTATAGAGTTCGACAACAACGAATTTTAGAATTTATGGGTGATCAAACCTTTGCCGAATTTACTGGTAAATTACCACCAGATGCAGATGCAATTTTTAGACCTACAGTTAGCCGTTCGACTGGCAGTCCTGAGACAATGACTGCAGGATCAGGTGTAGGATATTTCCACACTGTATGGAACAAAGATGATGGGTTAGGGAGAAATATTGTTGGGGGAGCATCAACGCTTACGAACACGATTGCAACAACATTAGGTGAACGGGCTCAACTACATGCAAAGGTTTCAGAAGTTCTTCAGAAGGAAGACTCTGTTGTCGTACACTATACTCAAAATGGCGTGAAGCATGTGGTGGAAGCACGTTATGCAGTCCTCGCTACTCCTGCCACAATCACAAAAAAAATAGCAAAAAACATTGACCCGGAAATCGCAGACGCTCTTGGTAAGGTTAAATATGGTCCACATGTTAGTGCAGCATTTTTAACAAATGAAACAGGACCTCAAGTTTGGGATAATGTATATTCTTTTGCTACGCCTAAAAGGTCATTTGACATTATTCTTCATCAATCTAATCTAGTCCGTTCAATTGAAACTGAGAGACAGCCAGGTAGTAGTCTTATGACATTTTCACCGGGGGAAAGTGGGCGGCGGTTAATTGATAAGTCTGATGAGGATATTATTCAAATATATTTGAAAGATTTAAATGAAATATTTCCTGGTTTTAGTGATCATGTAGTGGAGGCTCACGTAGAAAAATTTCCATTCGGATCAGCTTATATTTTCCCAGGTCGTGCAGAAATACAACCAGTTTTAACAAAATCTGCTGGTAGATTGTTCTTAGCAGGTGATTATTTAGGCTCCTATTATACTGAAACAGCTATTCAAACAGGATTCACTGCAGCCCAGGGTATTAATAGCTTCCTGGATTTCGAGCTTCCTGCATCCCAAAAGGAGCAGAAATTCAAGACTGTAGTTTCTAATTAATTACCATGGTTTTGTTGAGAGGATCAGTTAAACTCATTTTGAAATTACAGCCAAATCTTCGTCATTTCAGCAAGCGCTGCATTCGTTCATTCGCCGGAGTTCCTTTTCTTGCTCTTGAGACAGAAAAGGAGTCTTTCCCGGTGCGTATTCCCGGGAAGCCCCGTCCTGGTTACACTTCTTGGCATACTCGGAAATTGTCAATTGAAGATATTATAAATATTTAACCATTTTAAATGCATCCACTTCTTTATCCATTCTTTTAGGAGCAGTATGGACAGAAAAAGGTCGTTGTTAAATCCAGTCTTACAATACTTAGGTAGCCCTTTCAATCACTTTTATGAAGGATAATACATGCCGGAAAGTGATCCGCAAAATATCTTTATGACAAAGGCAATATTTCGCTAGTAGGAACAGATAGATGAATCGAAATAAAATATCTTTAATAATTGGGAGGGAATTTATGAGTAAAGTCCGGACAATGGAAGAGCTTCCTTTAAGTGGCTTCCATTTTAAAATGTTTGCCTACGCCAGTGGGAGTACATTCATTGATGGGTATATTATCGGAATTATTGCGGTAGCACTTTCTGCCATGCAGTCCCAATTCGATATGTCTTTAACCATGATGGGGTTGATTGGGATGGCAACTCTTGCGGGTATGTTTGCTGGCGGAGTAATAGGGGGCTATCTAACAGACCTTATTGGCCGGAAGAAAATGTTTCTCATCGATATGCTTATCATGGCTATTGTGTCAATCCTTCAGTTTTTTATCAACGACCCCATTCAGTTAGTCATTTTACGATTTATTTTAGGTGTTGCAATCGGGGCAGATTACCCAATTGCAGGAGCCTTGATGGCCGAATTTTCTCCGAAAAAAAGTCGTGGTTCCTTGCTTGGAGGGCTTAATGGACTCTGGTATGTCGGTTACGCCATATCCTATTTGGTCGGTTTCTTATTGCTGTCCGTAGGTGACACGAGCTGGAGATGGATGCTTTTAAGCAGTGCTGTTCCAGTAATCCTCATGCTTATCGCACGTTTAAATATGCCAGAATCCCCTCTTTGGCTGGCTAGCAAAGGAAGACAAAAAGAAGCGAACGCTATTGTTCGGAAAATATTCGGGGATCATGTCATCATGTCAAATGAACCAGAGACCAAGGAGAAAACCACCTTTCTCGAAATGTTTCGAAATGGTTATGGAAAATGGATATTTTTCGTGTCTGCTTTCTGGTCGCTTCAAGTTATTCCAACCTTTGGAATAGGAACCTATATCCCTGAGATCCTTGCACAATTTGGTTTTGCTAATGGGACGAGGGAATATCTGGGATCGGCAGTCATTAATATCGTCTATCTTGTCGGCTTGCTTCCTGCCCTTTATTTAATCGAAAAGTTCGGAAGAAGACCTACACTTATTGTTCCGTTTTTAGTATCTTCCATCTCTTTATTCGTACTGGGAGCAACCTCTGGAATGAATACATCGTTTGTTTTTATCCTGGTTCTCTTCATAATATATGGAACGTTCAATACTGCGATGGGAGCTCATGATTGGATCTATCCGAACGAGCTTTTTCCAACCCATATGCGGGGTACAGCAATGGGCTTTATCACAGGAGTAACACGTATCGCCTCTGCCATTGGTACGTTTTTCTTCCCGTTCATTTTGGAGAATTATGGATTGGCAGCTACGTTGTATATTTGTGGGGCTTTGTTTTTTATTGGATTTTTAGTTTCTCTCTTCATGGCTCCGGAAACAAAGAATATGAGTTTAACGCAAACCAGCTCCATCAACAAAGCCGGAAACAAAAGACAAGACAGCTTCGCATCGAAAAAATACATTAATTAGAAAAGGGAGAACTTCCTAGAACAGCAGAAACAAGAGTTAATTAAAATTATTGTCTTGCAGGAAAAGTGTTGGTAGGGGGTGAAACCGAGGGGGAAATGGCAAAAACCAATGAGATGTTGAGTTTCTGGAGAGGGTTTGACCTGGCTAGTGGCAAAGTGACTGGCCGGCATCATTCCCTTTATGGGGAAAGATTTACATATGGAATTTTAGCCATGCCTTTAGATTTATTAAAACCACTAGTCATCTTCCGCCTAGACGGATAGGTGGCTGTATATTTGACGTTCTATTTATGGGGCGGAACTCCAGAAGATTCAAATGTTGTCTTGCTTCAAGCGGATGTATTACACTAAATGGGAGTTCAATATTTTGATGACTTAAATTAGCGTACAACTGAATAGGAGGTGAATGATATGAAAAAATTGTCGGGCCTGAAAGTTTACTTCATTACAATTGCTGGTGCGGTATGTTGGGGACTTATTGGTTTATTTATTGCTCCGTTGTATGCTCGCGGCTTCACGGCTTGGGATGTGGTTGCCATTAGGGGTATCTTTACCTTTGTTATCTTAATTCTAATTATGGCAGTTTTTTATCGTGATCAGCTACGTACCAGATTAAAAGATCATATTTTTTTCGCTGGTGCGGGAATCTTTAGTATCGCCTTATTTAATTTTTTTTACTTTGAAGTTTTTTCCCAATCGAGTTTATCCCTTGCTGTAACACTTTTATATACAGGTCCCTTGTTTGTAACCATCCTATCTCGGCTCTTTTTTAAAGAGCCTTTGACGATTCGTAAAGGCTGGGCACTTGTACTTGCTATTACAGGTTGTGCATTTGTCGTAGGTCTAGTGCCATTTGGACAAGAAAGTATACCTATGAATACCTTGTTAATGGGGATTTTATCTGGATTTTGTTATGCGTTGTACAGTATGTTCAGTAAACCTGTAACGAAACGGTATTCTGCATTGACCATTACCACGTACACATTTTTTTATACGAGCATTTTCATGTTATTGACAAGTGACATAATAAGAAAGACTGATCAATTTCAATATGCGGATGTTTGGATGTCAGCGGTGTTGTTAGCGTTAGTATCAACGGTTGCAGCTTTTGTTTTGTACACTTCAGGACTAAAGTATTTAGAAGCCAGCAAGGCTTCCATTTTAGCAACGATAGAACCCATCGTTGCAGTAGTAACTGGAGTGCTTTTTCTTGGGGAGCATCTGCGGGGATGGCAGGTGTTAGGGATCGCATTGGTTTTGTACTCAGCAATCCTTGTCGCAGGGGGACGGTCTAAGGTTAAGAAAGCTTTTGTATACAATGATGGACTGGAACGATGATTCTTTGTACATAAAGCGTATTTAAACCCTCCATTTCTTACTTATTATTTAATTAGGCAGCCTCGAAGGCATGAACCCGGTAATGCACCGGGATCATGCCTTTTAATTTCTCTTTGATTCGCCTGTGATTGTAGTAATGAATATGATCTTCTGATTCTTTGAAATGCACCATGCTGTCGAACTTCTGTAAATAAAAGTAATGCAGATTTAGTAAGCCAAAGAAGTTTTCCATAGTATCTAAACCATTTCCTTTTGGGGGCGCATTTTGAGTAAGAACCTATAAGATATCATTTGGTAATCCCATCCTTGATCTGAATGAAGAATGGGGGAATCTTTCAACTCCGGCCGCTAAAGGCATGAAGCATTTTGGAGTTAAGGATAAAAAAACAAACACCTTTGGCTATTATATTAGACTAATAACCAAATGCCTCCTCCCAAAATCCCGTAAGAACCCCTATAATTTTCCCATATACAGATCCAGTCCCCCGACTGCCCTAACCTATAAAAAATAGGCTGATCAGGCGAACTGATTAACCTTATAATACGAACCGGCGCCATTCAGGGTGTCCTTTTTGAATCCGGCCATTTTCTTGAATATAAGATATAATGGACCCAAGGTGAATCAATTTTGACGGACATATTGAGGTGAAAGGGGATTTTAATGAGCTTATATAATCAAACAACAACGATTAATAAAATTGTTGATATTAAAGATTCTTTACCAAAAAAACAAAGACAGTTATGCGATTATATACTAAAAAATCATCAGTCAATAGGATTGATAACAATTAAAGAGCTTGCCAATAATGCCAATGTTGGAATTTCAACCGTGGTGCGTACGATAGAAGCCTTAGGATATGAACATTTTAATGATTTACGAAAGGATATCTATGATGAATCGGTGCCTTCCGTCTCAAAATGGACATTGAAGAAGTCTTTTACAGAAATAAAAAAAGAAGGAGGGAAGGTTCCGACTTTAGTGCAAGTTTGGAAAGAATCAGTCAATTTATTAGACAAATCATTGGATTCTACTTTAATGGAAAATTTCGAAAATGCAGTTGATTGCTTAGAAAAATCAAGTTATATCAATGTTTTGGGTACTCGACCGTATAAAGCAACTGCATTATATTTCGAACTGTTGCTTGGGGAATTCTATCCTAAGATAAGGCAGCTCGGACATGATACGGAAGTGATTTATGACAGGATCTTGCAATTTGAAAAGGACGAAACTTTAGTGGTTTTTGCATTCGAACCCTACACTAATCGTATTATCGAAGCAGTTAAGCTGACCTATGAACTAGGCAATAAAATTATATTGATAACAGATCATATCTCATGTCCAATTATTTCATATGCGTCTGTCACGTTGAAAGTAGAGGTTAGTGAAGAACAATTTTCAGTAATACCTATTATTGCATTGATAGATGCATTGGTAATTGAAATTGGTAAACGGTCATCAGAAGAATCGATTAAAAAGTTGAAAAGACTTGAAAAAACACTTATAGAAAAGAATATAACGTTTACTTATTAAAGCTAGAAAAACAATTATTTTATTCAATGTAATATGGGGTACAAGATAAATTTTAACTGGCAGCTGTCATCTATCGAACATCAATAGGCGGCTATTTGAATGCCATTAATTAATCTATTGAGGATGAAAAGATCATGATAGCCAGTCTTATGAAGTCTTGGACAATATGTTAGTGTCTTTAAATACAGTTTTAGTTTTGTTTCATTTCGTTCTTGATGGAATCAATACAGAAGATCATGAGCGGATTTTTGAACGTTTTTACCGGGCCGATAAAGCTAGGACGCGGCAAGCCGGTGGGCTTCGACTCGCGCCTTGCAAAGTGAATTGTGGAGAGCCACCAGGGAGCTATTCTAGTTTCCAGTGAAATAGGTAAGGGAAGTATGTTTATTATTAGAATCCCCATAAAAGATAAATAGTAACAGAGCTTGAATCATTTAAAGTTATAGAGCATTTCGCTGTAATGTGGAATGCTTTTTATTTTGTCTGAAATTAAAGAACTATTATATAAACAATAACAATGCTGCGGTAGCCTTTTTCTAATTGAATTGACTGGGCACGTTAGAATAAAAAAATTTCAATCGAAGCTCAATTAAAAACCTTTCTACACATGAGTAGAAAGGTTGGTTAAACAATCCTCAATCCTTTCTCTCATCTTCCAAAGCACATTGCTTTGCAGGAATTGGCACCATTTCAGTTAATTAACTGATGGTTGCCGGGCTTCACAGGGCACAGTCCCTCCACCTCTCTTGATAAGAGTCAAACATTATATTCAATTAACCACATTATTTTAAATTCAGCGTGAATGTGGTGAGGCAAAGTTCAGTAGTTTATTTTTCGAAAGGAATGTATACATTGGATTTCTTATTTGTAATTTTATTTTTCATTTTTGGAGATAGTTTTATATGGACATTAATAAAAGCTATCGTAGAGGAAGTATCCCCGCATCTTACTGCAATCCTTTTTCTTGTATGCATCATTAGCCATAATCGTTATTCACTTAATAATTGAAAAAGGCTTGATGCTCGTGGAAATAAAAAGGGAATTGATGCCCGATTTTCAATAACTCAAGAGAAATATGACGAAAAGGATTATCCTATAATTTATAGAAAGCTACATCCAAAAACAATAGCTGTGTAACCTTATAGTTTTTCCATTTAATTTTCTTTCGTTAATCGACTCATTCGGAATGGAGTAATGATGAGAACGATAATAAGAACAATTCCCATATAGCCAAAGATTGGATAGAGAGAGGAAACAAGTTTAGTGAAGCCAAAGAAGCTTGCTATAAATCCTATCAACAGTGATGAAATAACGATTACTTTAAATTTTGTGGTCTGCGGATTTGAAAAGCGTGTTCCAAATGAGTAGAACATGCTGACTGCCGTATTGAAAATCATAGCGAACAGAACGAGAGAGTACAGAATACCTAAGAGAGGTGAAAAACTGTTTGCGATTCCCAGCATTGGCATATCTAAGTCCGATACAGTATGAATATGTGAGAAAATAGTAAGGTGACTAATCAAAACAAGTAGACCTAAAGCAAGCCCTCCTATAAGTCCTCCAATGGATGCTATCCTTTCATCAGGTTCATTTCCACCCATAACAAGTGTCATGGAAGCCCCCATTGCAATGGTTATTGAAATATAGTTTATTACAGATATAAGCCAATGTCCCGCAGCTGAATTTTGTTCCATTGCATGTGGTTCAAGTGACGTAAACGATGAATTCATTGTAAACATACTATAAATAAATAGAAAGAGTACGACAAGAATCAGAAATGGTGTGACGGATGCAATTACCTTAATCACACGGTCAACTTTCAGCATAACTGTTATCAAAACAAGAACAGTCATAAGAATGGTGCCTATATAGGAAGGTAATCCGAATTGCTGATCAAAGATCGAGCCTGACCCCGCAATCATGACAATTCCTATACCAATTAGGATGGCGTTCAGAACATAATCAATGATACCGCCGAGAAAGCGACCACAAATCTTATAAATTGCTTCCTGATGCGAATCTGTTTGTGTACGACTGCCAAGCTTCATCAAAATCATTCCAAGGTATCCAAAAATAGCGACTGAAATGATAGCTCCAATTGTGCCCAATTTCCCGAAGCTTACAAAATAAAACATGGTTTCTTGTCCTGAGGCGAACCCTGCTCCGATAAGAATTCCGATAAAAGCACTAGCGATCTTAAGGATTCTCTTCATGTTGTCCTCCGTTTTTCTTACGTTTTTATTTATTCTAACTATTTGATAGGATTATCATTTTATAACCATATCTTTTGATACATATATTTTACTAAGGAGGATCCATGGTGATAGTTAACTTGGACACCTCCTCTTATGGTACTGAAGTGCCACAATACTCTCGGGGAATAGTCGATTTCCTGTACGCTACTGCCATCTCTTCATTCAGCTCTTTCGAACGTTTCGCTGCATGATGAATCGCCTGTGAAATGGCTCTGCCGCCATTATTTTTCCGTAAAGCCTCAAGTCCGGATGCTGTCGTTCCATTTGGTGAAGTGACTTTTTCTCTGAGACTTGCCGGTGCCTCGTCGTTCACCATAATCATCTTGGCTGCCCCTAAAATCGTTTGGGCGACAATCTCACGGACCATCGCTTCATCCATGCCCTTTTTAACGCCGGCATATTCCATATGCTCCATTAAATAATAGAAGTAAGCAGGTCCGCTTCCTGCAATTCCTGTAAAAATATCCATTTGCTCTTCTTCAATTAAGAACACTTTTCCCAAACAGCCAAACAGTTCCTTCACTGCTATCACATTGTCCATCGCTGTATGTCTTCCCGGACATAACGCAGTTGCCGACTCCCGGATCATGCTCGACGTATTTGGCATCAACCGCACAACTTGCTGTCCAAGCTGTAGATGACTTTCCATGAATTCAGTGGAAATGCCCGCTAAAACAGAAATCACAACTTGATCCACTTTTATTTTATCTTTCAATGCATCGAGAGCATCTGCTGCTCCCTGGGGCTTCATTGCCAAAATAAAGAAATCAACTTCTTCATATGGCAATGCATCCTGATGGACCGCCTGAACGCCATACACGTGATTCATTTCCTTGAGTCGTAATTGATTGCGGCGATTTGTCACATAAATTCTCTCTGCTGGTATGCTCCCCATCTGCACAATTCCTGAAATCATCGACTCTGCCATCGAACCGGCTCCTAAAAATGCAACAGTTTTATCTCTCAACATTATGCCCTCCTAAAAGTTCAATGTTCGTAATTCTGTTCGTATTTTTCAACCTTTTTATCGTAACATGCTGAGATTCAGATTCAAGGGAAGAGGGGACATTCACAAGGAAAAGGCCGAGATAGTGAAGGGAAGCGTTATCATTTGGTGCTTACATGCCAGTCAGGTCATATAATCAGGGATAATCGGCTGTAATCGGAGTATTTGCGGATTTTTTAGGAAGATAAACGAAATAAAACAATTCATGTCGTTACAGGTTTTGTCCGTATTTTTTGTCAGTAAAATGCCTTCTTAATAATCGCTCTCCCATTGTATCTAAGACTTGACCTTAATTTATTGAGGGGAGGCACATGAAGAAGAATATACAACCTTATTAGTGCAAGGTGTTGATGAGGACGGGGTATCTTCCGAGTCAACTTCAAAGGTCATTACAGACATTAATGAAATACAAGCTTTTGTAGAAAAATTGAACAAATTGGAAGTTGTGCAACTTCCTAATAAGGAGTTATTGGAGAAGAGTAAAGAATTAAATAAAAAAGGGAATTACTTTTTTATAGGCTGTTTTCGCATAATTTGTTGCTATTTACCAAGTAAAGCGGTGTGGTTGATTTCCCCTCCAGATGCTGCTCCCGCAGGAGTCTCGCACTTGCGCTCCAATCAACCTTAAATCGTTAAAGGGTCAGGATAGTTCAAGAGCACATAAGGAGTTGTTCAACAATTGGGCCAGATTGCGAGGGAAGAATTGCTGACTTTACAAAAGGTAAATTAGTTAAGGGTAAATGGTGGTGAAATGAAAGGAAGGCGCTTTTGAGTGGAACTATTATTTGGAATTTAATGCATAAGATTGGAACAAAGGCCCATTTCAAACGTAAGTAATGTAAAAGACTTAAGGTTGGGAGGCATAAGTATGAAGCAGCTTTATATAAAGCAGAAGGTGTTCAGTCTTAGCGGGAAATTTACAGTAAAGGATCAGCAGGAGAAGGATATATATTACGTGGAGGGAAGTTTTATGCAAGTTCCAAAGACTTTCTCCATTATGAATACAGCAAGAGATGAAGTAGCACTCATTACGAAAAAGGTGTTCAGCTTTTTACCAAAGTTTTTGGTTGAGGTGAATGGTCGAGAGGTATTAACAATAAAGAAGGAATTTTCCTTCTTTAAAGCACGATATACAATTGATGCGGCAGGCATTGAAGTACATGGTAATTGGTGGGATATGGATTTTCAAGTTTTACAGCATGGTAAAATCGTAGGTAAAGTGGGCAAGGAGTGGTTCACTTGGGGCGATAGCTACAAGGTTCAAATAATAGATGAAGAGATGGAAACCATTATTATTGCACTCGTTGTTGCAATTGATTGTGTGAAGGCTGATCAAGCAGCTGCTTCCTCAGCATCGTCGATTTAAAGTAGAAGTGTAAAATTATATAACAAATGCTTTAGTGTTTAATAAGGGCGATGTTACTACAAGTATTGGTTATCAATATTATACAAGATACTACACAATAATTTATTATTCTCCTTGAACTAACAGGTGCGTTAGCTGAAGAACGGAGCTGTCTTTAAGGCAGCTCTTTTTTATGGAACTAAAGGGGCAGGTTAGTTCTAGAAGCGTAACTTATTCGAACCTTGATTATGACTATTTTTGTATCAAGTTGTTTAATTTACAATAAAGTTGTTTAAAAAATAATAAAGTTGTTTAAAGAATGCGAGTCATTCTTTAAACAATCGGCCAGATTGTGGAGTAAATAAACAAGTGCGCTTTAAGTTTTCTGAAAATTATGGGAGGATATAGAAACTGTGAACATTGTTTTATTATAATTGAATTGCTCCTATAATAAAAAAGAGCGCGCGCTGAATTTAATTTGAAGGAGCAAAGAAATGATTGCAAATCAGCAATTAGTTATAAACAATCTTGAAGAAAAAATAAGAATATTCACTCATGCGGTTAATGGAAAGCTTATCAAAGAAGAAGATTTCGTTTTGGCGAATACAGAAATACCCACTGATACATTCAATGTACTTTTGCCGAAATCTTCACATATAAAAAATGCATTTAATATTAGAAGTAGCATCGAAAATATGTCTCTTAAAGAATATCCCTTTAGTACATGGATTGACTCCCGGTATTTGAACGCTGGCTGGCAAGACCTGATGCAAGAATACAATCTAAAAGAAGCAGAACGTAATGTAATGATGAAACTTGAAAATACTCTTAATGTTGGTCAAAGAAAGTCCCATCAGCTTATGATTACTCATGTGAGAAATTTTGAAGAACTTAAGGAATATAAAGAGGTTTTTATGAGCCTATTTGAAGGTACACCAGAAAAAGATGCGTTAGAAAATTATTTTAATAAGTTTTCTGAAGTAAATTTGGGTTCAGAAATTCAAATGTTTATTGGACGCGTCGGTGAATTAACTGTATCTACTGCTTTACTAATAGATAGCAAAGAAAGTTATGGTATTTATGATGTTATGACAAAAGAAACATCTAGAGGTAAAGGATATGGCAGTGAAATGTTTCAATACCTTCTTACTCAAACAAAAGATAAACAAAAACCCGTTGTCTTACAAGCATCAGAGGATGGGAAAAATATCTATAAGCGCTTTGGGTTTATAGATGTCGGAGAAATGGTTGTATTTGAATAAGGAGTTTTCTTATGAAGTAAAAGGGCGATACATATTAATATGTATCGCCCTTTGAACAAGGTCAATTCAATATAATAGAGGATGGACTTATGTTGAAACTGTTTCTGATGATATATACGAAAAAATTGATGTATTTAAAATGAAGTGTAATTGATTTTATGAATGATACTTCTTTATCCTTTAACAAACTACATTGTGAAGGAATGTACTTAAACTAACGGGTGCGTTAGCTGAAGATCGGAGCTGTCTTTAAGGCAGCTCTTTCTTTATGGAACTATCGGGGCAGATTGCTGAATAATGACTTTAAGAGAATAGGATAAAAAATCGTTTATAGCTGATTAAGGACTCGATTATAATAGAGATGAAAATGAAGCTTAGAAATAATAAGGTGGTTAAAACAATTGAAATGGGAAAATGTAGCGTTTGGTAGTTCAATTTTTATTGTACTAACTTTCCTTCCTCCGTATCTTGATATAATTGGTATTTCTTTTTGGCTTAAAGCAGTATGTATAATTGCTGTACTTTTTAGTGTTCTTTTTATTGTATCTAAAATCAAACTCCTTCAGAGATCGGTAACAAAAAAAGTAGGCTGGTTGAGTTTGATTTCTGTTTTTATTTTAGTAGTCATTTTTGATATTTTAAACAATTAATGAGGTACGTTTAATAAATTTATTTTAGGTCGATTTCCTACTTGGAAATCGGCTTTTTTAATAGGTAATATTTCCTTAGCGTTATAAATCCGCATTTTCCTGACGCTACCCCTAAAAGGGCAGAATAATTTCCTTGATTAAATGGGGTGAAGAAATGTATGGAAATTAAGAATTCCTCTTTTTTTGTTTGTTATGGGTGTTACATCTGGTCCCCACAAAGAGAGGTTCTAAATGAATAGAACCTCTCTCGAATAATATTTTCACTTCAATTCTTCTGCAAGTTTAAGAGCTTCTTCATTCGTTTGATTTGTAACTAACGCCATGTAAATTCCGTCCTTTTCAAACTTTACAACATTCATTTTTTCATCTGCAGCATTTTTAAAATGGCCTATTTCGTATGCAACATCATCTACCACAACTTTAGAAAAGTCCTCGTCATCTACATCATTAACACTGATAGGATTATCATTTTGTTGGGTTAGAATGATAGTATCTTTCTTTGCACTATCGAAGTGACTGACAACGACATCCTTGCCTAATGGTTCAACTTGTCCGTCAAAATCGTCTCCTATAGCCTCAGATAAGCTCTCTGCCTTTTCTGTAAATTCAGTCGGGATATCTTCGTCAGAATAAGTTTCAAAACTTGCTGCCTCATCCAAATAAGCAAGAGATGATGCGCTGCCGCCAACGTCTAAAACAACGTTTGCTTCGTTATTACAATTGATTGATGGCGTTGCCCAGCCAGATTTTGTTGTTACATCATAGTGAGCGTTCTTGTTTTTTGGACCTAAAGGCATCGTACGATTCCAGGAATACTTGAATGTGCCACTTTTTAGTTCAACACCAGAGTATTTATGATCTAACTTATTGTATTTTGTATTCTCGTAGTTTCCTGTCAATGCGACACCACCAGTCATTCTACCTTTAAGATTGGAAAGTTTAAAGGAGGAAGTATTCCATCTGAAATTCTTGGTATCCCATTTTCCAAAATTAACAATGTGCTCGAGGTCGTATGTCACTTTGCCACATGCTGTGAAATAAAGACCAGACCTAATTTTTTGTAATTTAGAGAAAGTACCTGATTAACCACTTTTACCAAGCTTATAAACATAATTATTTTTCTGTCCTCCTGCATACGCTTCCGTACTTAGTAGCGAAGAAAACAACATCACTGCTAAACACGAGAATAGTAGCCTTTTCAAGACCTTCATTCCTTACATCCCCAATCAATTGTTTTTGTGATTATCAATTTTGATAATCACAAAAACAACATTAACGCAAAACGACAAATAAAAGTTAAGGTATTGTAAATAAGTAAAATGTTTACATTTTATTATCTTTATCCACTCGTTTTTCTACAGCGCCCCAAGAAAAATAAATCAACAGAGTTGTTGCCAATATTATGAACCCAGCTTGTGAGAGATACATGAAGTCCCATTCTTTAATTTCTTTCTCTTTCTGACCATTATAATTTTGTATTACATAGTTTGATGTTTCATAGTCCATAAAAACGTAACAAATAATTCCCCCTATTATTACTCCACCTAATAATGATAATAAGAACTTTTTCAAAGTTGTGTCCTCCTGCCAATTAAGATGTAAACCGTCCTATACATACTTTTCCGCATTATATGGAGTTCTATCAAAAGGGTTTGAATACCTTCAAGCCTATTTCAAGTATTTCGGTCATACAGACCGTTTAATAGTTTGGTGCTTATATTAAGTAAAACGCTAACACTTGTTATACGGCTTACTTAGGGCCTTAAATCACCACCTTATAGTAAGTTCTTCGACTTAAATACGCTTAAAAAAAGGAAAATGAAATGAATGGAGAAAAAGAAACACCTGAAAGAAGAAGAGAAAGACTTAGACAAGAAGAACTAAAAAGAAATCCGGGGGGGAGCATTCATGGTGGTGGTCTTTCGGATTTAGTAGGTAGCTTGGGATGGAAGGGTACCGGAATCCTAATCATAGTAATTATAATTGACGCAATATTCTTAAAATAATAGATAGTTTACTTCAATAACAGGAGTTGTTGTGGCAGCCTTTTTCTTATGGCACTAAAGGGGCAGCATTCCTGTTAGAAGGATGTTCGAGGTCTTGAAAGAAAAAGAGCCCTCTTGTATGATGCATGAGTGTCAACGACCATTGACCCAGCATCAAACAAGGAGGACTACTCTATGCAG
>NZ_JANZMJ010000045.1:0-36890 GCF_025175645.1 Peribacillus aracenensis | reverse complement strand
GATGCAAAATGCCTGGAACGCATCCTCTTGATAAACATTTATAACATATGGGTAAGCCGTATGCCTTAATAGGGCACGTACGGTTTGATAAGGGGGAAGCCACGAGAGTGGTTTCCCTACTTTATTTATGCAAACTATCGGGGTAGGATAATTCATTAAGGGGCTTGGGTTTTTATGTTAAAATATAAATTTTGGGCGGGGAGGGGATGGCCATAACTCCGCCTGGGTAAGTGATATAATATAGCAAAAATTAAACAGGAAGAGGTGGTCCAGTGTCACGATATCGATTGATTCATACCCTTATTGTACTGGCGTTCACGGGGTGCCTTATCTATAGCCTCGTTGTGCGCACTCCCCAGGGGTTCATCGTTACCTTTTTTGCTGGATTGATTGGGATAGGATTGTTGCTCTTGAACTTCGCACTCTTTAGACGCCCCAAAACTCTAGAAGAAGACATAAAAAAATAAGCAGGGGTCAATTACCCCTGCTGTAGCTTCCTCAGGATCTTGTTTGATTTTAGCCAATAGCTAACGCATTAAAGCTCTCTGGACCAACACGCGTTACATCTGATTCAGATGAGCCAGTAATATTACGAACAAAAGCTGTATACACTAAAAACCCTGAACCTTTAGGGACATTGTAATCAGAGGCTGAAAATGCGTACTCTTGAGCTCCTAATTCAGAGCTATTAAGAATGAGAGTACTAATTCCGGTAAAAATTGTATTAAGATTTGGATCGGTCCCTCTAACAATTTTAATTTCTACTCGATTTGTAAAATTACTGCTTGCTGGATTTAATTTCAAGGTAATAATTCCGTCAAATTGAACACGAATAACTGCAGTTGGATTTGCTTCGCTAACATCAAGGCCAACATGTCCAAAAAGTTGGTAAGCAGACAAAGTTGGAATGTTAATGGAATTTGCGTAGGAAGCATTTTGAGATGTTATTCCATCAAGGAATTGAGGCATATTTTGTTTCACCTTCTTTTGTATAGAAAATATGGAGATATCACTCCTATTTTATGAAATTTACAACAGAAGTGAGACGGCAGAATTCTATCTAATAAATATAATAGTATGGTTAGCCCCTCCAAATAGAGACTTAATCTAACAGACTCATAGCTATAAATTAAGTAATAAATAGAAATAAGATTTCACTTAATGTTTGCTATGTTTTTGGTTTGATAAAAGAAGCATATTGTGAAGGATTGTACTTAAACTAACGGGTGCTTTACTTCAATAACAGGGGTTGCTGTGGCAGCCTTTTTCTAATAGAACTATCGGGGCAGTTTAGTTGTAGAAGAAGTTCAAATTATAATAAATAAATTTTTTCAATAAAAATAAATAATAAAGTGACTTGAACCTAACACAATGTCAGGTTGTATAGTAATGTTGCCGGCTAAAATAATTCGTACGAAATGAGGGGTTGATTCTGAATAAAAAAACTTGGAAAATTGGAGAATTAGCTAAACAAACAGGGCTTACGGTACGGATGCTCCATCATTATGACAAAATTGGCTTGTTTTCTCCTTCGCAGACTGCTGATAAGGGACATAGGATTTATACTGAAACAGATATTGCTAAGTTGCAACAAATTATGTCACTAAAGCAGCTAGGGTTTGCTTTGAATGAGATCAAAGAAATGATTGGAAATCCAAACTTGAATCCAGTTAAAGTTATAAAAGTACAGCTAGAAAGTGTAAAAGACTCTATTCGAATACAAGAACAATTGTGTATTCGATTGGAAAGAATATACGAGTTGCTTAACAGTCAACAAGAAGTGAAAGTAGAACAAGTTATAAATCTAATTGAGGTGATTAATATGAAAAAAGATAAATATTTTACTCAAGAGCAACAGGAAAAGATGTTCAAAGAGCTTGGGCTAGAGGAAAGAAAGCAGTATGTAAGTAAATGGGTTGAAATTACTGAAAAGATACGTGTGGAATATGATAAAGGAACACCATCTGAAGATTTAGACGTCACACAATTGGCAAACCAATGGAATGAACTTCTTAGTAAGTTGTCTCTTAAGGATCCAGAAATGGCTAAAGCAGCTGAAAGTTATTATAAAGAGAATCCTGAAGTTGGAAAGAGATTAGGAATGGATAAAATAGATAAACAGCTTTCTGATTATATCAAGAAGGCTATGTCAAACATTTAATGAATTAAAAACTCGTTTTTCTGTAAAAGAACCGTATGCCAAATAAAGCATACGGTTTTTTTAGAAGGAAATTGGCAAAATTGTTGCCTCCATTAGAGATGAATTGGTACAAAGAACAATTCCTGGCATAACGACCAAAGAACTTGACGATATAGCCGGAGAGCTTTTAGAAAAAGCAGGTGCAGTTTCAGCCCCAAAAGGTGAATATGATTTTCCTGGCTATACTTGCATTAGTGTTAATGAAGAAGTGGCACATGGTATTCCGGGTCCTCGGGTTATTCATGAAGGAGATTTAGTAAATATAGATGTTTCTGGTTCCAAAAACGGTTATTTCGCAGATACAGGAATCTCGTTTGTAGTGGGCGAAGGAGAAGCAGTATTAACCAAAATATGCGACGTTGCTAAAAAGGCATTTGAAGCAGGTCTTAAGAAAGCAAAACCCGGTTCCAAAAAAAGTAGAATCGGAAAAGCAGTATTCGAAACAGCGAGACAGCATGGATTCACTGTTATCAAAAACCTTACAGGACATGGTGTTGGACGTAGAATACACGAAGCACCTGACCATATTTGTAATTATTATGATCCATGGGATAATGAACTATTAAAGGAAGGGATGGTTATCGCATTCGAACCATTTATCTCTACATTTGAAGAAGAAGCATTCCAAAAAGAAGACGGTTGTACCTATGCCACAGAAAAAAGCTATGTAGCTCAATTGGAACATACGATTATCCTTACTAAAAATGGTCCAATTATTGTCACACTTTAATTCAAACATACGCGAAAAAGAAAAATGTATGGTGTTCGCTTACTAACGGATGTGTTAGCGCCATAAGAAGGCCGCCAATTGGCGGCCTTTTGAATGTGCGATTCTTTATATTATCATACATTCGGAAAATGAAGTGAAAAACCCTAAATGAACTATAGGGGCAGCATTCCTGTAATAACTGAAAATGAGATTTGAACGAAAAAAGACCTCTTGATAAGATGAATGTGCCCTAAGCTGGCCAGCTAAAAAAGGACAAAAACATCTATTTGGAGGTCTCACATTGAATTATAACCAAAATCATAAAATCACTCAAATTACTTCTGAAACCTTAATTGTCGGAGTAGATATCGCCAAGCACAATCATGTCGCGAGAGCACAGGATTTTAGAGGATTGGAACTGGGTAAAACTTGTTTCTTTGAAAATACGAAAGCAGGATTTCATTCGTTTCTAGATTGGATTAATCAACTTGTTAAAGAGTGTAAGTTAAATCAAGTGATTGTAGGCATGGAGCCAACCGGTCACTACTGGCTAAATCTAGCTCATCTTCTAAAAGAGAATAATATTAAGTTCTTAACTGTCAATCCACTACATGTTAAACGAAGTAAAGAATTAGATGATAATTCACCTACAAAGAATGACGTGAAAGATGCAAAAGTCATCGCACAATTAGTCAAAGACGGAAGATACGCCGAACCAACAATTCCACAAGGAATTTATGCAGAACTCCGAGTGGCCAAAAAACTTCGCGATCTTCTCAACGTTGACTTACAGGTCGTTCAGGGACAAGTTCATAACTGGCTTGATCGTTACTTCCCCGAATTTTTGACAGTGTTTAAAGGTTGGGAAGGCAAGGCAGCTATTCATTTTCTAAAGCTAGAAGCCTTGCCACATCAACTTGTAAATTATACGGATGAAGAGCTCTTACTTTCCTTAAGACAAGTGGTAAAACGCAGTATAGGCTTAAAGAAGATACGAGCACTCAAAGAAGCAGCCAATCGTTCGATTGGTATTCGTCAAGGGGCAGCTATGGCAAAATTAGAGTTGAGAGCTTTACTAGAGAAGTATGATTTTATTCAAATGAAATTCGAAGAATGAGATCATCAATTAGATCAGTTATTAGACCATATCCCAGGTGTTACACAGATGTTAGAGGTGTCAGGAATCGGTCGAGATACAGTAGCAGGGTTTTTCGCAGAGGTCGGCGACCTCAGAGACTATCAACATCCTCGCCAAATCGTAAAATTAGCAGGTTTAAGTTTAAAAGAAAACACATCCGGAAAGCACAAAGGTCAGACCAAGATTACCAAACGGGGACGAAAGAAATTGAGGGATCTCTTATTCCGAGCAGCCATGATACTGGTGGCAAAGAACAAGGCTTTTAGAGCTCATATATTACACAACACGTTCTCACAATCCCTTAAAGAAAATGCAATCTCTGATAGCCTTGTGTAACAAGCTTATTCGAATTCTGTTTTCAATCGGTAAAAAACAATTTACGTTTCAAGAAGACAAGATGTTAAAGGATATCCCTCATATGGCAACATTTGTAGTACATCAAACAGTCGCATAGTTCATTGAATTTTAAGGTTACACGGTCATTTAATTAACACTCATTTAAAAGTGAAGCACGGATTAGTCGGCAAAGCAACTAACGTGAGGACTTAGATCCTGTGGGGCAGCATGACCGACATCCACCTCATGGAAAGGTTGAACGAAGGAATGTAGGAGCATCGACTCTGTGAGACATGGGAGGGTTGACCTCCATGAGACATGAGGATATCCAAAAGTGCGATCATAACATTGCTTAAACCAATTTTTTCCTGTAATTGGCTAGTTTAGCATACACTTTTTTCGATAAATCCCTATCCTTGAGGAGTAATGCCGAGCTTACATAGATAACGGTTAAAGATATGACTATGAAATCCTAAGAATTCTAGAGCAATCGTGAGATTGTGTTTAGTTTATTGAGGGAGTTTAGTTGAGGAAGGAACCACCCAAGTATTTTGTTTAGTTAGTAATCCTTTTTAATAAATCATCGAATGTCCCATAACATTTCTCTACATCGGGTAAATGGTAAAAAGTACTCGTTGTTTCAAAGTTATCTATTGCCCCATCTGGTGAATAAAGAAAAACCTTCTTGCCTTGACCAAGTGCAATACCTAATTCAATATGAGTACCTTTTCCCCCTGGTAATAAAATAACAACAAAATTCAGATTCCATTACTGCATTTTTCTCTTTTTGCCCTATCTCTATTAAATCTTTCAATGTGGAAATCTGCACTTCCCTAGCTGTTGCATTTCTTGTCCAATCATAAGTATGAACGTACCCTTTGCTTACTAATTGATTAGTAACATAATTAACTGCATCAATGTTCCTAAAACTCGATGCCACATAAAATTTCCCTATACTTATATAATCCCCTTTTGTTAAAATTCACATTGTCTATTGCGTTACCAATGATAACCCTACTTTACCTTTAACTAATTATTTCAATTATTTTCTTTTTAGGCAACGACGAACTTTAATTAAATGGCCCGATTGTTAAACAAAATTAAAAAAGCCATTTAATTCTTAAGTTATGGATAAATCACCATAAACGACCGTTTTTGGATATGGTAAGTAGAATTTCTCTAAAAACCTGTCACTTTAGGAGGTAATTTGCGCTGACTTTAAGTTTTATTTTGCACATCCAACTTTAAAACCCAGCTATCTTCATTATTAACGTCCAATCACTAAGTTATCTCATGCAGCTTCTACGACTTCTGGTTTCTGTTCATGGTATTGGAACTTTGTCGCCTAATAAAGTACTTCCCTTCTTATCCAGCAGGCTAAGAAGCTTAGAAAGAAAATAAAGTTCCGATACTCACCGTTTCAGGCACTTTTCATCTTCTTACTTTAACGCTCTATGTCAGATACGCTAGTATCAGCTCAGGCCTTCGTCCTATTTTTAATAGACAAAGGAGAAAATCCTTTTAAAATGATTAACTGTTAATTTTCACATGCAGAATATGTTACGATAGTTAATATTTGTATTTACTCAGACCCCCTGTAAATTATTTGAAAATAAACCTGCCTTCACGCCATGGATGAATGATACATACCTAGACATTTTTGGAAAAGGATATGCGGAAAATGCCACTATGGCGAATCATGATACGGAAAAAATTATTAAATCTACTCTCCAAGCGTAAAGGTTCCGTACTCCTATTTGTAGAAAATTCAAAGGCTCCTTTTGATAATAATTTGGCCGAACAAGATTTACGAATGACCAAATTGCAACAAAAAGTCTCCGGTACATTCCAAAGTGAAACGGGCGCACAAAATTTCGCGATAGCACTAAGATTTGTAAACCTACTGAAAAAGTAAAGAAAGAACCTGTTTGAAGCCATTAAACAAGTGATGAAAATAGGAGAAATAGCATTATTTGAAACATAGTTTACGAGGTAATTCGTGATGTAATTATCTCTATTTCTATTGGTTTTGGATAGGGGGCTAAGTAGTTACCAATATCTTTCGCTAAAATTTCCATTTTTAATTTTAGTAGATTAATAAAAAGGAGAAGGAGAAATGAGAAAGGGTTATCAAAAAAGATTCTTGATTTGGATTCTAGCATTCTTATTAGTGTTTACTGCAGTACCGTATGAAGCTTTCGCAAATAAGAATGATAAACTGACAAATGAACAAACAGAAAAAGGGGAAGAAAGGAAGGATGGACAAATTGAAGATTCTCAACAAGAAAAAGAGATTGTTGAGGAAAGAACGGATTATACAAAAGTCTTTGATAATGGGGATGGGACCTTTACAAAAAATATCTATTTTGATCCGGTCCATATTGAAAAGAATGGTGAATTCACTGAAATTTCTACGAATTTATATGAAACAACGCTAGATGATCAAAAAATGATTGGGACAGAAAACACTTTATTATCCTCTATTTTCTATAAAGAAATGAAAAAGGGAGAATATGCGATTTTTGAAAAGGGCCAAGCATCTATTGTATTCTCCATCATGGAAGCTTCGGGAAGGGATCAAAACGTACAGGTAACGGATGTAAAGCCAAGCTTTAACGAAAATATAATTACACATAAAGAAATCTTCCCAGATACTGATCTGCGAAATATTACCTTTAATGAAAATGTTAAAGAAGATATCATACTTCATTCTTATACAGGGCTAAATACATTCACCTTTCAATTAAAAACAGAATTAAATGGTGAAGTTCAAGAAGATGGTTCTATTGCATTTTATAACGAAAAAGAAAAAGAACCTACTTTTGTACTTCCTGCACCGTTCATGACAGATTCGAATATTGATGAACAGTCTTCAGAAACTGCACGTTCTGAAGATGTAACGTACGATTTGAAAGAGGTTGAAGGTGGTTATCTCCTGACTGTTACAGCAGATGAAGAATGGTTGAAATCACCTGAACGAGTTTATCCTGTGTTTATTGATCCAACTACTTCATTATCCACAAGTTCAGATGCTTTTGTAATGAGTGCTTATCCAACCACAAATTATGGAACGGCTACAAAGAAGTGGGACGCTAGTTTAAATCAATATGTTTTAAAAGTTGGATATTATGATGGAACTACTGGCACAAATTATGCGTTCTTAAAACAGAATGTTTCGAAGATTGATAAAGCAGTTATTGATTCAGCTACTTTAAATGTTTATGTAACACACGCTTATAGTGCGACAACAAAGAATGGTTTATGGTTAGATGAGGTGTCAGGTAATTGGGATGCTTCCACCTTAACCTGGGTCAATAAACCGAGTTCCACGAATATTGGAAATATAAATGCAGGAAGAGATGAATGGGTACAGTTTAATGTATTAAATACCGTGAAAGCATGGGCTGCAGGTACAAAAGCCAATAATGGATTTAAACTTCATGTAAACGGTAATGGACAAGAATTCTGGAAGAAAATTGTTTCTTCAGATAATTCAACGTTAAAACCCTATTTATCTGTTACTTACCATTATGATGCCCTTCCAGCACCAACCGTAACCGCAACATCCAACGGTACAAATACTGAAACTGGATACCTTAACGTTAATTGGAATAAAGTTGCTGGTGCTACTGGATATAATGTATTACTGTATAATGGCAAGGATTATACAGCATTTAATGTGGGAAACGTAACAAGTTGGAGCACAAAAGGGCAAAAAATATGGCCTACACAATCTCAGATTGATTCTGGCTCTTATGCGTTAAGTACTGATAAAAAAGGAACTGAATTAGCATTCAACCCTAATCCAGTATACAAAAATGCAGCAGCTGATGGTGGTACGTATCCTAATAGTAGAAATTATTGGGTAAGAGTGGTGGCGGTTTATCCAGGTGGGGACAGCCCTCAATCCACGGCAACAAAAATTTATATGCCAATGGAAACACCGAAAACCCCAACAGGTCGTCCATACGCAAATACAATGAATGAAAAATCCGGCTATGTAAACTTAGATTGGGAACCCGTTGAAGGTGCAGATGGCTATAAAATTGCTCTTTACAACGGAATTGAGTATGAAGAAGTAGCATCAGTTGATAAAGATACTACTTCATGGACTACACAAAATAAAAAGCTCTGGCCTACACAAGCTCAGATTGATGCAGGCGCATATAAATTAAATCTTAAAGGCGAAGGTACTGAGCTGGCTTTAGATCCTTCTCCTGTATATAGAAATTCTAAAGGAACGTATCCAAATTCGACAAACTATTGGTTTAAAATTAAGGCTTTCAGTGATGCTGGACACCCTGAAAGTAACTGGTCGGGTTTATTTAGACCAACCATTCCAGGAGCAGAAGATTTCTTAGGAATGGAAGATTTTTGGACTGGAATCGGTGTAAATAACGGAACAGTTAATGCTGCAACAGGAAACTTAATCATAGATGAGACAGATTATTCAATAGACGGTAGAGGACCTGGATTAAGCATTGGAAGAACCTATAACAGTATGTCTACAACGAAGGGGATATTTGGTTTAGGCTGGTATAGTGATGCTGAGATGAGTATCAAACCAGAGTCTTCCTATATTAAATTTATTGATGAGGATGGAACCATTCATAGTTTTGTAAAGAAACCTGATGGAACATATGAGGCTCCTACTGGTGTATATCTTGAACTGACAGATACGACTACTGATTTTATTTTAACTTCTAAAGACCAATCAAAAGTTTATTTTGATAAAACGACTGGTAAAATCAAAGAAATTCGTGATGCACAAAAGGAAAGTAACAAAACCACCTATGGATATGTCGATGGCCAATTAACAACAATCACAGACGCTTCTGGTAGAAAACTAACGTTAGAATATCAAAATGGATTCGTATCGAAAATTACAGATCCTAAAGGTCGTTCAACTTCATACTCCTATAACAATGATCAATTAATCTCAGTGAAAAATTCTAATAATGAAGTGTCAAAGTACGAATATAATTCTAATAAACTGCTATCAAAGGTTATTGATCCAACAAGTACTGCTGATAAACCTGTAGAAACATCTTATGAATATAATACTAGTGAGAAACGCATACAAAAAGTAACAAACCCTAAAGGAAAAAACACAACGTTTGCTTATGATTTGGCAAAGAGGACATTAACGGTTACGAACCCAAGAGGAAATAAATCATTCTATGAATATAATGCTGCAGCTAATCCAGTTAAGCAAATCGATGCATACTCTCCTGACCAAACAGGGGCAAACTATAACCTTGAAACAAGATATGAATATCAAGGGAATAATTTAATAAAATCTTGGGATCCAAAAGATGTTGGCTCAACAGCTACTGAATCCTATAAATATGATAAAGATGGGAATATCACTTTTGCGACTGATAATTATGGAACGGAGACTTACAAGTACAACGAAAACAATGACATCGTTGAGTTTATTGATACTGAAGGTGAAAAAACGACCATTGCGTATGATGGATTAAATCCTACTTCTGAAACAGATGAAGCAGGAGCAATTTCTTCTGTATCTAAGTTTGACGACTATGGAAATGAGATCGAATCTAGTTCGGCTCTATCTGGAGCAAACAATCTTGTTACGAATTCTAGTTTTGAAGATTATCTTACTAGTTGGACGCTAACTAACTCGAATGATAGTGGTGTAGGTTCATTAGTAACAACACCTGAAAAAGAGTTTCAACCGTTAGGTGGAAAACAAGCGTTAAAACTAACGACACAATCTACAACTACAGGAACAGAGCTTGGTTATTCATCCTATACTCAAGTAATTCCAGTAGAACCTAATCAAACATATACTTTTAGTGCAGATATAAAAACCAATAATTTAAAGAATACAAAAGCATTTTTGAATGTGGCTCAATTAAATGGAAGTACTCGTGTACAATATAATGATAATAAGTATTCGGCTTTAAGAGGGACGAATACTTGGACAAAACGACAAGTCACATTTAAGACAGCTTCGAATGTCAATAATGTTCGCCTATATTTAGAGGTGGATCATAATCATGCAGCTACTTCCGGTGAGGCTTGGTTTGATCGTATTCAATTAGAAAAGGCAGATGTATCATCTTCTTACAATCCAGTTATCAATGGTAGTTTTGAACAAGGGAAAACAGGATGGGTACTTGCTTCAGGTTCTGCAAGTATCGTGGATACAGAGTCCTATGATGGAAATCAATCTGTCAAAATGGTAAGAACTTCAACAACTCAAGATCGAATTCATTATAGGCAGACTTTCGTATTGAACCAGTCCATAAATAACCCTAAGCCGATTAGTTTAACTGCGGTATCTAAGAGCGAGAATGTTACGAATTCAGTTGAGAAAGTGACAAATTCAGACTATTCAATTTGGGCTACTATTAAATATGCGGATGGAACCTCCGAATCTAGGAATACTCCGTTCCCATTAGGCACTCAAGAATGGAATCGGGCTGTTCTTTACATTGATGCAAAAAAAGCGATAGAATCCATTGATTTTTATGGTATTTTCAGAGGGAATAATATAGGTACAGTATGGTTTGATGCATTTCGACTTATAGAAGGGAATGTTTTATCATCAGCTGTGTATGATTCTAAGAAGAACTATGCTGAAAAAACAACAGATGTTCTTGGAAGGGTCAGCCTGAAAAAATTTGATGAAATCGGAAACCTTTTAAATGAAACGAACCCTGAAGGTTCTAAAAAAACTTATTCAAATGATTCTAATAATCAACTAAAATCTCTTACTTTACCTAATAATACTATTATTTCATATGAATATGATAAGAATGGAAATAACACAGTTAAAGGTATAACTGCAGAGAGTAAAAAACAAGAATACAACTATGAATATGATGAGGATAATAAATTAATTTCTGTAAGTGATCCTTTAAATAAAAAAACAAGTTCCACCTATGATGATAATGACAATTTAGTTCAAACTAATCTTCCTAATGGACAATTGATAAAAAATACGTATGATCATGCAGATCGTATTGATAAGATCTACTATAATAATGATCTAGCGTTTGAATTTGTAAAAGATAAAAATAGTAACGAAACATCTATAATAGATTCGATCAATCAATTGAAGAAAGAACAAGTTTTTGATGCGAAAAATCGGATAACTAGTCAAGTGTTGAAAAAGAATAATGCTACACTAGGTACTGTATCATGGAAATATCCAACTGATTCTGATAAGTTGCAAAGTACATCTTTTACACACCAGGGTACAGATCAAACAATTAGTTATGAATATAATAAACTAGAACAAAACACGGTTGTAAAAAACAACAGCAATACGTTTAGACTTGATTATGATGAATCTGGAAATGTCACAACTTATACACCAGCAAATGGAGTGGGAACAACATACGTCTATGATCAAGCTGGACAAGTCATTTCCATGTCTACGAATAAAGTAGATACAGCAACAGGTGCAGTGACAACAGTCATGGATGAAACATACACCTATGACGCTAATGGTAATCGAACAGAAATCGTCTATAATAATGGAAGTACTGCTAAGTTTACGTTTGATTCCCTTGATCAATTAACCAACGAGACATTACAAGATGGAACCATAAATGAGTATAAATATGATGGATTCGGGAACAGAATCTCTCAAAAGATCGGTAGTCAATCTGCAATAACTGCTTCCTATAATCTGATGAATCAACTTATAACTTATGGGAACGAAACAATCAAGTATGATGCCAATGGTAATCGAATGGAAGATGGTACTTACACATACGAATGGAATGCTGCTGATCAACTAATTGCTATTTACAAAAAAGGGGAAACATCTCCTTATGCAGAATACAAATATGATGATGATGGCAGAAGAATTCAAAAGAATGTTAAAGGAACCATTACCAATTTTATCTATGATGGGGACAGTTTAAACGTCTTATATGAAACGAATGCAAGTGACCAAGTACTACGATCTTATGTGTATGGTGTGGATGGCCAACTTTTAGCATTTAATAAACATAGTGGAACATCCGTTTCAGCCACTTATTATTATCACTATAATCCACGTGGGGATGTTGTTGCATTAACAGATAAATCTGGAAATGTAGTCGCAAGTTATTCATATGACAGTTGGGGAAATCCTTTAGAATCAAAACGTACGGGGATTGCATTAGAAAACCCATTCCGTTATGCCGGATATCAGTTTGATGAAGAAACGGGTCTCTATTATTTGATGGCAAGATACTATCATCCAACACATGGCGTCTTTGTATCTCTTGATCCAGATCCTGGTGATGAGGATGATATTTTAACGCAAAATGGATATACGTATGCGAATAATAATCCTGTAATGTTAGTTGATCCTGATGGACATTATGTATGGTTAGCTATTAATGCTGGATTTGCAGCTTATGATGGATATAAGGCATATAAATCAGGGAAAGGTTGGAAAGGTGTTGCAATTGCTGCTGGAGTTGGTCTGGTTGGTGGTGCAGCATTTAAAGCATTCCGAGCAGCAAAAGGGTCTTCTCGTTTTTGGTACAAGGGTACTTTTAAAAATAGCGCAAAATCTCTAGAGTACCATCATTCTAAACATGTCATTAAAAAGGGACGCTCTTATAGCAAAAAAAGATATACAAAGATGGCAAGAGCATTCTATCGGTCAAATAAACATTTGCGAGAAAAAATGATACTATCTACTGGAAAAAAAGGATATAAGATAAAGAAAGGGAAGAAAGGAGGTTATTATACAAGAAGGGGGAAAATAGTGACATTTTGGCACAACGGTTGGAAAAAGAAAAAGTAGGTAAACTATTTATTATGACGAAAGAGTGAATAATTAATGAAAGTTGAAAAGGAATTATTATTAAAACTCCGAAAAATGGAAACATTATTAAAAAATGATTTTCCCTCAGAAGATATAGAAAGAATTGAAAATACATTCTTTAATAATAATTCTAAGTATTGTTTGATGGGAGACTTTGATAGTTTTTGTTCTTTAATAAGTGGGAGTTTAGGTTATGTAAATTCTAATAAGAAGATTCCTAAGTATCAAAGAAATTTATTGTATAAAGATTTCTTTACCTTGTACCCTCAATATGAACCATTAAAAGAACAGCTTGATACCTATCCTGATTTTTCTCAAGAATTATTCGTTCACGAAAGGGTTAGAGAATTACTTTTAGATATAGTTAAAATGAATTAAGACTTATTTTACAGTTTATGACATAAACTCGAAAAGTGATATTGGAATTTGTTAACAGAAACAACCTGAACCCTGTTATGGATTCAGGTTGTTTTTTTATTATTATTAACTCAACTAATTCGTAGGTCATTTTCAATTGATAAAATTCAAAATGGCACCTCAAAAATTTATAAATCAATTCGTTATGCAGGATATCATTTCGATGAAGAAACAGGGCTTTACTATTTGATGGCTCGTTACTATCATCCAACTCACGGTGTCTTTTTATCGTTAGATCCAGATCCTGGTGATGAAGATGATATTCTTACTCAAAATGGGTATAATTATGTTGGAAATAATCCGATTATGAAGGTCGATCCAGACGGACATTTTTGGCAGTATGCTTTAGCTGCTGGGATTGGAGCTGCTTCAGGTGCAGGGAAGTATTTATCTCTTTAATAAGTTACAAGGGAAGAAATCTACTTTGAAAGGCGCTGGAAAATTGAGCTGTATTACCACGCAAATTTTTCGATTTGATTGCTCTCATTGCAAACTTTCCTTTAGAAACAAAACCTAACACTCTACCCGCGCCTGTCCACATCAAACCATCAACTCCATGCTAAAAAATTAGTAAAAAATCCTAAAAAACATTTAAAAAGAACACCTGTAAGTAAGCTACAAGGGAATTAAAAAAGCTAGAAAAAATTATTTAAAAACTAAATTAATTAGAAGCTCAAATGCGATTAAGAGAAGAAGGGGTCCTACCAACAAAACGCGGAAAACATACGCTAAGAGAAATTCCGAGGTAAAAAAGGCCGATTTTTCCTACGCTAAGGAATCATCGGCCTTTTATATTATTGAAAAAGAGGGCGTAGGGTGTAAACTAGTTACTTTTCTTGCATCAAAGTTGTATTCACAAGAAATTAATGTGTTCCCATCCTAATGGAGAAAAATGTTTAAGTAAGTCTTCTCTCAAATTCCCTTTTTCCTTCAATAGTTTTGTTGCTTTTGTAAGATAAACGACTAATGGCATTAATTAGAATGTTTAAAGCACTTGCACGTTGTAGCTGGTCTTGTATTCCTCGTTCCCGCAACTCACTTTTCCAAAGAATAAGGATCTCGCTAACCCATTCATCGCTTCTCCTTTATTTAGTCCTCGTTGAATTCGACGGCGTAGTGTTTCGTTAGATATGTAATCCAAAATAAAAATAGTCTTTTCGATTCTCCCCATTTCTCTTAAAGTAGTTGCAAATTTATTTTGTCTCGCATATGACCCTAATTTCCCCATGATTAGTGAACAGGATACTTTTCCTTCTCGAATAGAATGAGCTACACTACGACGCTAATGGTAATCGAATGGAAGATGGTACTTACACATACGAATGGAATGCTGCTGATCAACTAATTGCTATTTACAAAAAAGGGGAAACATCTCCTTATGCAGAATACAAATATGATGATGATGGCAGAAGAATTCAAAAGAATGTTAAAGGAACCATTACAAATTACATCTATGATGGGGACAGTTTAAACGTCTTATATGAAACGAATACAAGTGACCAAGTACTACGATCTTATGTGTATGGTGTGGATGGCCAACTTTTAGCATTTAATAAATATAGTGGAACATCTGTTTCAGCCACTTATTATTATCACTATAATCCACGTGGGAATGTTTTTGCATTAACAGATAAATCTGGGAATTTAGTCGCAAGTTATTCATATGACAGTTGGGGAAATCCTTTAGAATCAAAACGTACGGGGATTGCACTAGAAAATCCATTCCGTTATGCCGGATATCAGTTTGATGAAGAAACGGGTCTCTTTTTTTTAATGGCAAGATACTATCATCCAACACATGGTGTCTTCGTATCATTGGATCCGGACCCTGGTGACGATGATGATATTTTGACTCAGAATGGGTATAATTATGTTGGAAATAATCCGATTATGATGGTAGATCCAGATGGACGATGGTTCTGGTTAGCTGTGAATGCTGGTATGGGAGCATATGCTGGATATAAGGCATATAAGTCTGGAAAAGGGTGGAAAGGTGTTGCAGGGGCTGCCGCAATGAGTGCAATTGGTGTAGGGAAAATTAAAGCTGCTAAAAAAGCCACTCATGCAGTATATACCCTTACTAAGAAGGGAAAAGTTGTTTATGTTGGTAGAACTAAGAATATAAACGCCAGGAAGTATGCACACAGTAAAGTGCATAGTGATGCCGATTTTAATGTGGTAAAAAAAGGCCTAAACTATAATCAAGGTCGTGGATTAGAGCATAGATTATACTTAAAAAATGGTGGTAAAAAGAATTTAAGAAATAAGATAAGGCCAATTAGTAAGAAAAATAAAAAAATAAAAAAATAAAAAAATAAAAACATAATGAGAGATTCAAGAAACATATATCGAAATTTACGTTAGATCTTAAGGAGTTATAAAAAATGAAAGTTAATGATGAAATTTTGAGTAGAAATTTACTTCAAATCATCCAAGGAGCCAGTACACAAGAAAAAATTAAGTTACTAGAAAAAAGCTTATTTGAAATCTTGAATTATGATCATAGAAACTTTAATGAAGTTTTGATAACGGAAGTAAAAATAAAAACCAAAAACAAACCTAAATATTTCAAGAATATTCATGTCGGACAAGTTTTTGAAATATTACTTGAAGATGTACAAAAGTACACTTATGGAGTCGTAATACAAGGAGATTTAACACAAACAAAGGATGATGATATACTAATAGCTTATTTAGATATTTTTTCTGATAACCCCCTTGAAGTGAGTGAAATTAGTGCCCATATAGAAAGAAAAAATTTTATCATGATTGCTAATTCAGGCATATACTCTATTATTAATTATAATTGGATATTTGTTTTCACCCATAATGAAGAAATATTTTCTCAAGAAGAACTAAATTTGATATCTTATAAAACCTATTTTATGGGTAAATATTACAAAAGTGTTGGAGATAGTAATAAAGATATAGCTAGTTGTATTAAAATAGAGGAAAAAGAAGCAAACTTTATTCCAAATCCACTTGGTGTTATTGGAGATAGTTCTATTATTAATAAACTTTGTGAATTATATGAAGAAAAGTCATATAGGAATAAATAACTTATTCAAAGAACAATAAAGTGCTTTGGTGCAAATTCATATGACAGCTATTGAGCTAAAATTATTATTGTAAGAACTTCAATTATAGAGCGCTTTAGTGGAATAAGATTATTAATTATGGACTGATCGGTTTTTACCGTTCAGTCTATTTTTATCAATAAGGTACACCCTATTGATAAAAATTACAGTTATTGATTCTCAAAGGTTTAAAACTTATATACTTGATTTTAAATGCCGCATTAGACATAGTGTGATTGGCTCCTCTATTTCCGTTTCATATGTGAATGAATAATAAAGTTGTTTAAAATTTTCATCTAGAAATACAATAACCATCTATCAAAAGTGACCGATAGATGGTTACTAAAGATGTTTAAGAACCATAGTTTTTCGTCCATTCTATGATTTTTAGAAATAATAAAGTTGTTTAATTTAGAAGGCGAATAATCCATACATCTTTACAATCCTTAAACTTCATATTTGAATAAAAAGGCAAGGAAGGTTTACGGTGGATACAAGAAAATACAAAAAGGACCTGGAACATATGTTATAAAATTTAAAAGTGAGAAAAAGTTTATTGGAAAAGGTAACATGAATAGAGCACGTGTTTTAGAGAAAGAGGTTCAACTAATCTTTGCGTAAAATACTAATTTTACGAATAAATGGACATGAGAATGAATGTTTGGTATAATCTTCATATCATAATTAAGGGAGCGTGTCTTATGTATACAGAGATGTTTCAAACCATTCAAGATACCCTCATTAAAAAAATAGATCCTGTTTTCATTATTATCTTTGGTTCTTATGCCAAAAAATCTATACATAAAGACAGTGATATCGATATTGCATTCTACTGTGAGAATCAATCGCTTACTACATATGAAGTTTTTCAGCTGTCACAGGAATTGGCAGATATTCTGAAAATTGAGGTGGATTTGGTCAATATCCGTACAGCCTCCACGGTTTTTAAAGCCCAGATATATACTACCGGTACCATTATATATTCAGCGAATGACACTCTTCTTAAAAACCTCCAAATGACTGCACTAAGCATGTACGCTAAATTGAACGAGGAACGCGAAAACATCTTAAAAAAAATAGGAGAAAGTGGGACCATCTATGAAGAATGATGTGATATTGAACAAAATCAGTGTTATAGAACGTTGCATGAATCGGGTTAAGGTTGTATATGAAAACAATCCAGAAAACCTGAAAGACTATACCAAACAAGACTCCATCATCCTCAATATACAAAGGGCCTGCGAAGCGTCAATCGACTTGGCTATGCATATTGTAGCTGAACAGAAATTAGGGTTGCCCCAAACCAGCAGAGATGCTTTTGACATGCTTCATGGGGCTTTAATTATCGACGAAAATACGGTCAAACGATTAAAGGCCATGGTGGGTTTCAGAAACATAGCTGTTCATGATTACCAGACGGTTAATCTAGACATTTTGCAGCAAATAGTTGCGAATCATCTTGGGGATTTTACTGAATATACAAAACAAATCCTTAAATTTTAATAAAGGAGTTTTATGATGAATTACAAAATCCGAGTTTATGATCTCCATACAAATAAAGAAACAATTAAGGTGGATAAAATTTTTGAAACGAAAGATGCTGCTGAAGCTGCTATCGAAAATCATAAACTTAAAAATCCAGAAAAATATGAGTATGTAAAAATTCCTGTGAAAAGTTAATTATTTCACTCTTATCTTTCTGTGCAAGACCTATTAGGTTGGTAGTTAGTAACTCGAACATAATATTATTATGTAAACAACTATTCGTAAAAATTGAATTTTACGCATAAATTAAAGGTTAAAAAGGAGTAAAACAATGGCCAATACCAGACAACATCAAGTCCATGAACAGAAATTGGAACAACTGGTTAAGTCCATGCCTTTCTATATCGTTGAATATGTTGACAATAAATTGGATATTAGGTCTCCTTCCACCCTCTTGAATTACGTTCTTGATTATAAATTATTTTTGGAATGGCTGATAGCCGAAGGCATTGCTGAGCAGGAGCATATTAAGGATATCCCCCTTTCAGTGCTGGAAAAGTTAAAGTTAATCGAAGCCCAATCCTTTATCAAATTTTTGGAACGGAGAAATATCCCTATCAATAAGAAGGAAACAAAAAAAGCCGAAAAGGTATCCGTCAATCGGAAAATTTCAGCATTACGTTCCCTTTTCAAATATTTAACGACACAGACAGAAAATGAAGATGGTGAACCTTACTTCTATCGAAATGTCATGTTGAAAATTGAAGTGAATAAAGTGAAAGAAACTTTGGGCGCGCGTGCTTCCAGAATATCAACAAAGATTTTCCACAATGATGAGGATGCTCGGTTTCTTGAGTTCGTGAAGCATGACTATGAAAAGGAGCTACCTGAAAAGTCCAGAAAACTCATATATTTTAAAAGGGACAAGGAACGTGATTTTGCAATCTTATCCCTCTTCTTAGGAAGTGGCATCAGGGTGAATGAGTTATCCAACTTAAGGCTACGTGACTTAGATTTCGAAGAAAAACAAATACATGTTTTACGTAAGGGTGGAAAAAAGGATGTTGTGGCAGTCTCTCCTCCGTCTATGCAGGACATAAAAGATTACTTAACTGTGCGAACGGAACGTTATAGAGGATCAAATGATGATACGTCCTATGTATTCTTGACTAGAGTGAATGATGGAGCGACCCCACTTTCCAACCGCGCGATTGAGGCACTAGTAAAGAAGTACACTAAGGCATTTAAGTCCAATAAATCGATGTCTCCACATAAACTTAGGCATACTTATGGAACGAACTTAATGGAGCAGTCAGGAGACATCCATTTGCTGATGACTCAACTGGGTCATACGTCGACTACAACGGCTGCCCTCTATACAAACCCTGAACAGGAGAAGGCTAAAAAGGCTGCGAAACAGCTGGGTGAGAGAAGAACCAATTATCGTGAAAAGGACTAAATGAAAAAAGAGAAGATTTTTCTAGTCTTCTCTTTTTTGTGTTTGAAAAATATAAGATTCCATCTATGCTTCGGTCACTTGGTAAGGCTAAATAACGGTATTTAAATCCATTTATTTAGTAGTCTTACAAGTTGTTCTTAGGTAATATATCTACTCGTATAAAATATATTATACCGTCATTGATAGGTGATCACCTTCTGCCAATAACGGGGACAGGTTCTATACTGATATTTAGAATGAGCCCCTTTTAGGCCGATCCCCTCTAAACCAGGTTGCTGTACTAAAGCAAAAATAATTAAATGTATAGATAGAAAAAAGCACTTAACCTAAAATGGCTGAGTACTTTTTGAGTATTTTTTAAATAAATAACAATCCTTCATGCAACAAATGTTTATCTAATCATAAAATAAACAGCACCTTCCTACTAATAAAGAATGGTTCTGTTACAATTCATTTACTTATGATACGGTTCACCATTTTAATATAGAAGGAAAAAATTGGGTATAGGTTGCTCTTACCAATGCCTTTTTTGTTTAAATTTTTAATTAGTAGCTTATTTCTTTACGCTTATTCTCCCAAAGAAATCAACTCTAATAAAGCTTAGTGATACATAACACATTCATAATCATTTTCATTCACTAATTTGTCAATTTATCTATTTTTCTCAATTAGTAACTTCTCCAGGGACGTGTATTGATCTTCAGATAATGGAAAGAAACTCTAGTCTTTATGAGGTTGGAAATAGTCCACGATATTCTTAACTTCTTTTAAAGTTAATCCAATTCCATCTTTTGGAACACTATAATCCTTTACTACTGGAAGATTTATTGGAAAACCAGAACCTGAATGATAAATTTCACCGTCTTTTCAAGTTCCGTTTACTGTGTTAATTCCCATTATCATTTGTTGATCTGTTAAATCCACTAGCATTTTCGCACCTACAGGGAACCTATAATTCTTATATTTACCTGATAACCCCATTCTTTTATCTTTAAGATCATCAACAACTCAATCTGGATATACTGATTTAATTGTATAATCTAACTTAGACAAATCCTCCCCCCTATTGAATTTTTACTAATTACTTTCCACAGCACTTTTTGTACTTTTTTCCACTTCCACAAGGACATAAATTGTTTCTACCAATTTTCTTTAATTCATTTTGCCTTTTATAGGAAAGTATACGTTGTTGTGCATACCTTTCAGTCAATTCACTAAATTCTAAAGCTCTTTCCGGTGGTATATCATCTTTAGTAAGATATTCAAAGTCCACATTATACAATTCCCCTTTAGCATTATAATCTAAATAGAAAGCTAACCTAATGTCATCATTTGGTTTTAACATTGTTGCAAGTACATAGTCTTTTGCTTTTTCTCCGCTAAATTCACTAATACCATCCTGATTGCAAATGAAAGTAATTTTCGTTTCTCCAAACAGACTTAAAGGCATGACCCTTTTTACTTCTGATTGTCTTTTCATCAAGGTATTCATCTTACTATTAACCTCTATTCGTGTATCACCGTCAAAATTTAGTAAATCACTGGCGACTCTGGTAAATCCACTTTTACTTTGTATATCGAGTATGTCTAGGATTTCTTGTATCTTCTGTGGAATTTCTTGTTTAGGTTTCTTGGGCGTTTCAACGTCTGGGAAAACTAACATTGAAAAGTAATTATCTAACTCTTCCCTATAACCTTGCCAAATTGATATCTTCCCCTTTCTCGATTCAGCAGTTTTAGTGTAGAGGTTATGCTCAATGTAAAGACCCAAATGGTCTAGCTCATCTATAAGTTCTAATTCATTTGATTGAGATGCCTTTATTCTTTGTTCCAAAAAGTGAAGGAACGTACTAGGAGATATGAAGTAATCAGCATAAACCCTCAGTTCATCAATTGAGATGTTCCATAATGGTATTTCCCCTAGTTCAATCCCAATAGCTGATAGCTTATCAATCCTAGCTGCAAACTCGTTAAAATTATCAATTGTAATACTACATGAAGTTATATGCCTATAGTCAGCAATATTTATTTCTTTTATTGGAAGATGCTCATCATTACATGCTGTAATTTTCCCCTCTATATTTAAGGTATCAATAAATCTACTTGCTTGTTCATGAGGTTTCTTTGCAAGATTTTCAATCGATTTAATAAAAGCCTTGAAATCAGTTGAAGGGTGGGTATAGGTAAACGAACCTGCCTTCACTTCTATAACGATTAAATGTTCATCAAATACTAAAATTCCATCACATTCACACCACTGTTTTTTTCCGTTATTACCCGTTTTACTTTGATAGTAGATGGAGTTATACGATTTCGATTCAGGAAGTAACTTATTAAACAAATCAAAAGGCAATTGTTCTGATACCTTCTTTTGCTTCTCGTTCCATTCACTTTTATATTCCGGTTTCAGTCTAAAAATTAATCTTTGAGTAACTCTGTACAAATTATCGAAGAGACTATAGTAATCAAAACAAAAGATTTTGTCCTCTATGCAAATAAAAGGACGTTCTTCCACTGGTAATCTTCGCAATGGCCAACCTGCATAATCACCGTCAGAGTAAAAACTCTTATCTTCTCCTACTTTCCAAGACAACTCTTTTAATAAAGCTCTAGGAAGTCCCGTTACTTTTTCTACATCAAATAAATCATACCCTACAAAACGGCCAATAAACGAGTCACTAAGTTCCTTCAACCCCATTTCGTTTAGCAAGTTACCCATTTCTTCACGAGGTTCTTCCGGAAGATTTTCAAATTTTTGTCCAAGTACGGGGATAGTCTTTTCCATTAGATATTCTAAATCACGCATTGTACTATCCATCCCACGAATCAATGACATTTGCACTTTCCCCATACCTGATAGGAATTCCTGTATACTAATATCAAAGAGTTCTTTAAAGACTTCATCATGTGGGGATAATAAATCAAAATGATGAGTAAATTCATGTACTGGATATCTTTGACCTCTAACTGTAGTTTTTAATTCTTGTGCTTGGACATAAAGAGAATTATAATCCGGATTAAAGTCTGGGTCTGTCTTCTCTAAATAAGCTGAATGAGAAATATGGTATTGACTCAAACTTTTATAAAGTTCAGAAACTTTTCCATAAATAGTGGCCCATTTGTCTGTGTCATCTTTTTCATTCCCACTTTTTGTTGGGTTAGTTGATACAATAACACTTTGTACGTAGTCTAACATTCGTACAGCAACCATTTCTTCAAAGCCATATTGAAATTCGGAGGTGGTCCCTAACATAGACATAAACATATTTCCATAACTTTGATGTAATAGCTTTAATGGATTACAACTTGCTATTAAATTACGAATTTCTTCAACAAGTTGATCTATTTCACTTTTTCTTTTAGGGTATTCTTGTGCTAAATAATTAATATAATTTTGATGATCTTCTTCTGTCATATTATTTTTCATAATAACTTCATTACCAAATCTTGCGATTTCAATTGGTCCATATCTTGCATAATCATCTGGTTTTTTTAATTTTGTTTTACTTTTCCCCATTCATTATACCTCCTAAAAAGCTAAAAAGTGAAAATGCTGAAACAAGCTACAATAGATAAATAAGGCAGTTCCTCTAAATATTACTTACTTAGGAAACTACCTTGCGTTTAACTCTCTAGTTGTTTTAATTTGAGCCACTAAATGTCATATACAACAAAATTCTAACATGTATGAATTGAACTAGAATGCTTAAATATATATTACACCTATAATACTACTAAAGATATACATTTTCCTTTGGATTACATTAGCTGGTGTAATAATATATCTTAATTATAAAAGGCAACGCACTTTCGGAAAACTTTGTTAAAATATGCTAGAGTTTCCGTGGTACATTCATGAATATTTCGTTACGAAGGAAGATACAGCCTCCCCCCTCTATTCTGCAAGGTTATGTTAAAATCCCTAACTAGGATAATAGGGATTTTAACAATTCCCATAAAAAGTTTTATATTGTTATTTTATTATCGACGATAATTTTTGCCCAACCCATTTACTGATACTAATCCCTTCTTGTTCAGATAATTCTGAAATTGTTTCTAACAATTCGATAGGTAATTCAAAACTAGTTTTTCTATTTGGACTACGTAATATCAAAGTATCATCTTCATGATGCATTTCTCCATTGGTTAAATACGGTAAGATATCAGCAATACCAAACACTTCAGATATTAACGGCTTTTCCCCTGCCTTGATGTAGAGTAAAACTGTTTCACTTTGTTCTCTAAGTCGAATGTTTTCCACTCCCCAAATTTCATATAAATAGTCCATGAAGGGATAAAATACAACTTCATTTTTTGGCATCTGAAGCTCAACATAGCCTTTATAATCCAAAGGAGGTTGGTGGATCGAGTATGATGGCTTTAAGGTATAATTTTTAATTCCTTCTTCATACGTCAACCACTTCTGGATATTGGGTAGGTAGAAACCAAATACATTTTCTTCATTACGAACCACACGTGCCTCTGGTATTTTAGACGAATGAAATTTTTGATACAAAGCAATGTCATTTTTTGAATCATAATATTCATATTTTTTTGGTCGTTGTGTTTCAGTTGGTTTGAGTGATTTCTCTGCTTCCTGATAGTCTGTTTCCGAAATTACATACGTGATTCTTTCATCCCCATAAGGGACGGCCTTAGCCTTAATAGAACCATCTTGTATATACTTATACACACTCTGCACAGATAACCCCAATTTCTTTGCCACCTCATTAGGACTCATACCAGTAGGTAAAGATTGCTTTTCATATATTAATCGATCCACTTCCGCTTTTTGATAACGGGCCTCTTTATGTAATCGATGGGGATCCATAATTTTAATGATTTTCTTCTGCTTTCCATAATGGTAGACCGTTGCCTTGGATACGCCTAATAAATCCGCTACTTCTTTTTGTGTATACCATTCCACTTTATCCCCCTCCCATCCTTCTTGATGATCCGTTCCTTTTATGGGAACATCCCTTTGGTTCCCATTGGTCAATTCCTCATGATACAAGACTGCTTCCGCCTGGCCGAATTTCACACGATATTGGAGACGTGGGTGTTCGATCACTTCCAAAATCATGCCTTCTTTTTTTTCAAATTGTTTAAAGTAGTAAAAGCTCTCTGGGTCTTCTTCTTCCGTACATGTTGGGAGAACATAAACCGTTTCCCCCATTTCATAGGAGGCAGTCTGCGAGTTTTTTTCAAGGTTTAATTTATTCATGATTTGTCTCTTCACCTTTTATCTTTTATTGTTATATCTTTTTCTATCTCATGATTAGCTATTTATTTCCTATATCTATCATAATATATAATATGTATTTAAATAAGTGTATTTATAAATTTCTTTTAAATAAACATTATAGATATAATATTTGATTCAAATATTATATCTATAATTTAAGAATCTAATTATATACTAATTGTACCAAACCTAAATAAAGATAGAATTTATTTATGTCTTTCATAATTAATTACCTCTTGTCATTTGTTATAATGTAAGTAATATTCATTAAAGGGTATGTATTATATATAGACTTTATCTTATAAATAGTTGACTTATAAAAGTGAGGGATACAGGTATGCATGAACTGATAGTAAAAACGAAAGGACTTCAGAGTAGTGCATGGAAAAAAAGCCTTTCAGACATTTCAATACACACGTTACAAGAACGATTAGATACGGCAGAGAAGAATGGGCACGACCCTTTTTCCAATTTTAGTGATGTAGACATGCTACAGTGGTTTCTTCACCGACGGGAGCATTTAAAGCAGCAACATGAAAAGTCCACCCGCACCGTACAAGCCTATGAGCGAGAACTTCTTCAATTTATCGAACAAGTGCTCACTTATTCAGTGGAAATCAATGTAGACTTTGAAAAAGTTGCGGACGGTTCCCTCTTTAAATCTCTATCTACCCGGCACATTCGAAGATATCAGGAGTGGTTATCAGAAAAAAGCCCCTATGTCTTAACAAAAGGAGCGTATTCCGTTGCCACCTTATCCCGAAAGACAACCATCATTAAAAATTTTTTGAAATTCCTGTTCGAATCAGGCTATATTTCTGAACCCATTCATGAAGGTTTCTTTAAAATCAATATTCGTAAAGATGATCGCCCCAACCGTGATTTGGGACCAAAGGAAGTCATTCAGCTACTTGATTACTTCAAAAAGATCAACCACCCCATCGTTTTTTCGATTATTCATATCCTAACGATGACAGGCATGCGTAATGAAGAGTTTACAAGACTCCGAATCAAGGATCTTCAATATGATTCCATTACTAGTACGTATTTTTTAGAGGTCCTAGGTAAAGGAAATAAAAGAAGGCAAATACCATTAAAAGATAAAGGAATGAATAGCATTCGCATGTTCCGTTCAGCCAGAGGAATCGATGATCTAGATGCAGTAGATGGTGACGCCCCCCTCTTTACGACTAATACTGGCCGTGCATATTCTCCCTCTTATTTGTCTCAATACTTAACAAAAACCATTAAAGAGAGTGGAGTAGCTTTTTTGAGGTTTCGTTCTACTTCCATCGGTCCTCATACATTTAGGCATGCTTTTGCCATCATTTCTCACTTAAATGGAGTGGATGTCTATCAGATTATGAAGAGTCTGGGCCATGAGCAGCTCTCTACTACAGAGATTTATTTGGAAAAGGTTTTTGAAAAAGAACGACATGCGATTCATTTGTGGAAATCAGATGTGTTTGGGGAGTATATATAATAGAAGAAACTCGTCATAAATAGAAAAGTTTTTGCTATTGTTAGGACCTTAATTGAATGGCACGTCCTTTAATTTCGAGAATGGTTGAAAGATTGAAGTTATAAAAAAGGTCGAGCTTAATAAAAGATACTTTCATACCTTTCAAGTAGATTATTCAGCGATTATACAGACTTCCAAATCAATTATTAATAAATCATTTAGTAATTGTTACATCTTTACTTTATTTCTTAACACTTCTTTTTATAAGAAATAGAAGAATAAAAGAGGGGTCAAGTCATTTTGATGGCTTAATCTCTCATTTTTAGAATATTCACTTATTATATTCTAAATTTCAGCATGTAATTGTGCTTTTCATCATTTTTATATTCTTTCCATGTTATAAAACCAATCTTAGGCAAAGACCAAATTGACTTAAATGCACCATAAATCTCTTTCCTTTTATAAAGGCTTTATGTTCTCTTGGATAATTCTTGCGATAGCTTTAAAATCATACTTATGATTAACGACATCTACAACAAAATCCTGTTCGTCTTCTATTCCCATTAGCCATTTATAATGATTGATCTTTAGAAACATAATAAGAGCTGTCCTCTTGTTTGCATTGTGGAAAGAATGATTTTTAGAAATGGATTCGAATAATGCTCCAGCCTTTTCATGAATAGATGGGTAAGCATCATTCTCAAAAACAGTTTGTCTGGGTCTGTTCACTGCAGAATCAAGGAGACCGGGATCTTTCACTCCGATTTGTTCAGTAGGAGAATAAACTTTTATTTGAATGGCGTTGATAGCAATAATTTGATTAGTGGAAAGATAGATAATATCAAACGTCATATTATCTATCCACCAAACCCTTGAATGCTTCGTCATGTTCTTTAATAACGTCTGATAACATTTCCATAAATTCTGCATCTACACCTTTAGGTAATTTTACATTTTTATTTTTCCTTAAAAAAATTTCTTCACCCTTAAACTCAACCTCTAATTCGTCTCCAAAAGCTAAATTTGCAGTTTTTAGCATTTCCATTGGAAACGTAATACCCAAGCTATTACCGACTTTGGTTAATTTCCTAATAGCCATTATTCATACCTCCTACAAAACATGTTATAATTGTTATTACTATTATAACAGTAGTCATTATTGTTTATACTGCTTTTTTTTTAAATTTGTTATTTTTCATTCGAACGTCCACTATTTTACTCATTTCTTATCTTTTCGTCTTATTCTATAACAAATGTTCGTAAAAATGGTTGTAAAACCACGAACGTATGTAAATCATTTTCCATCTTTTACGAACGGCAGCAATATTGCAATACCGCCCGGAATTTTTTACGCTATGAGAATTCCAACCTAAAAAATTGATCTCCTCTATGTTAAGGAATTGTATTACTTCTTCTTTAATGCATCCGTTATATCCATACATTGGATTGCCCCGTAAAAATTAACAGTTATATATATGAGGCTATATCACACTATAAAAGGGTATGATTTATCTGCTTTAAGGAGGTTTTTCATCATGACAAAAAACAATCAACAGCAAAAAAAAATAAACACTCAACTATTGGAGTAAACTTTACTGATACTCAATTAGGACAAGAGCTTGCAAATATTCACCAAGAAGTTTCTCAATTAATTCAAACCGTATCTCAATTTCAAAAGTCTCCACAAGGCGCCCAAACAAATCAAGCTTCAAGCGATGGAAACATTTAGTTCCCAAGCTCAACAAAAATGCAGAAAACAGATCAACAAGATGAAAATCCAAAAGAAAAAAAAGATTATGATAAAGCATGGGAAGATGACCGTTTTTAATAGAGGACATCTTCGCTTAATTTCACTAACCTACCCCGTTTTTTGCATAAGAAAAAGCTAACCTAAAGACAGCTTCGATTTTCAGCTAACGCACCCGTTAGTTAAGAAAAGCGAAACTCATTCAAGAATCGCGCCCCTTTAATAGAATAGCCTTATTTCTCAAGCAATGCTCATGTGATTCTCTGGCTTGTTGTTATTAAAAACTAATTGCCGGGTAGTTGGATACCGCGCCAGCCGCTTATATCACATTGACCATATACATTATCACCCACAGCAATCACGTTCCGTCTGATTTAAGGCTGATCGTATGTGTGCAACCTGCCGCAACTGCTACAATATCGCACCAGTCACTTACATTGCATTGACCATACTCATTCCAGCCCACAGGCAGCCACAGTTCCATCCGATTTAATGCCGATGGTATGACTACTCCCACCGATATCGCCACAATACCGCGCCAGCCACTCACATCGCATTGCCCTACCTTATTTTGACCCACAGCAAACGCCGTGCCATCCGATTTAAGCCCAACAGTATGAAGATAACCCGCCGCAACTGCCACTATGCCTCGCCAGTCGCTTACATTGCATTGGCTCTTCATTCGCCTCCGAGTACTGACTATTTAACAGTAAGTACCAACTTTTTAGCATAGGCAAAAGGCTTTTCACAGATTCTTCCTCCAGACTTTGAGTTTGTGTCGTAACTACTCATTTCAACATTTTGAGGAAGTACTCCTTTTTTGTGTTTCAAAACTATCTAGGGCTTCTAATTATGAAATTCATTCATTTATATTAATATTTCATAATCGTAATAATAAATTTAGTGAAAACAGTTTTTTCACTTTCTACCTTTATATATCCATTGTGTGCTTCAATAATTGATTTTGCCAATGCCAAGCCAATTCCAATCGAATCGCTTTTTTTAGAATTATGTCTCTTATAAAACCTTTCAAATATATGTGGTATATCTTCAGGTGCAATCCCTTCACCAAAGTCCTTTATGGTAATTTCTGTATAAATAGGGTTAGATTCTACTTTTATAGCGATGAAACTATCATGATCAGAATGCTCTATAGAATTCTTGAGGATATTAAGTAGTGCTTCTTGCAACCAAATTTTGTCGTGAAAGACAATTATTTCTTCTTTAGATTCAATATTTATCGTCATATTTTTTTCGGATATTTTACTTTGTAGGTTATCGAGAACGTCATAGATGGTCTCCATGATATCATTATTTTCTTTCTCAAAAGATACAGCATGGGCGTCTATTCTTGATACCTTTAACAAATTTTGAATTAGTACATTCATTCTTGAAATTTGAACTTGATTGTTTTGCAGAAAATGATATTTTTCTTGGTTAGATATTTGTTTATTTCCTAAGATATCATTATTCACCTGTAAGGTTGAAAGGGGCGTTTTTAACTGATGTGAAATATCCTGCAATATTTGTACCAAGAACTTCTTTTCTTCCTGTAAATCCGTCATACTTTTTCTAATTACATCTTTCATCGAACGAAAAGAAAGGGCCAGCTTTCCAAAGTCCCCTTCTTTATTTTCGTTTACCGTGACAGAATAATCACCCGAAATGATTTTATTTGCTGCAAAAGTGAACTCTCTAATTTTCGAAAAAAATTGTTTGAATTGAAGATAATTTACTAGAATCAATAGTAGAGCAAACACTAGAAATCCGCATAACAAAAATTGACTATTTTGAGCAACTCGCTTGTTTAAATAAGGAAATAACTCTAAATTTAAATCATCTGTCAAACCATATTCTTGAAATATTTCCTTTCCTATTTCTGAGTAAGATTGTATATCACTCGAATTACCCGTAACAATCTCCATAATTTCGTGTTCTTGCTCGGGGTTTATTTCAACAAGCTTTGCAGTAACAGCTCCCCACACTTTAACATTATCTTCTTTCAATTGTTCGTAAAACATATTAGTCAAAACAAATTGATAGATAAAAAACACCATTAATACCCCGATTAAAATAGTTATGCTGCGTCTCATCTCAAAGTTTTTTTTCATTTTTTCTTACTCACATCCTCGTCCCATCTGTAGCCGAGTCCCCTCTGAGTCACAATATAGTTGGGTTTTTTCGGATCGTTTTCTATCTTATCTCTTAGTCGTTTTATATACACAGACAGCGTGTTTTCATCAAAAAACACACCACTGTCTTCTGTAATCGCTTTTAATATCACATCCCTTGTCAAGGTTTTATAGGCATGTTGCATGAAAGTCAAGAGAAGCTTATATTCTAAATTTGTTAGCGAAATTTTTTGATCTTTCTTATAAACCTTGGTTGCATGTATTTCTATTTTGATATCTCCTGATTTCCATACTTCATTTGTATAATGTGCAGTTTTTCGACGCAATTGTACTTTTACTCTCGATAAAAGCTCTTTTACTCTAAAAGGTTTGGTAATATAGTCGTCACCACCAATATCAAGCCCCATCACAATATTCGCTTCTTCATCAAGTGCCGTTAGAAAAATGACGGGGATATCACGTTGTCTTTTCATATATACACATAAATCATAACCATTTCCATCCGGAAGACCAACATCTAATACGACAAGATCGAATGAATTATTATCATATTGTTGCTTTGCACCCTTTACTGTAGACACCCTTATTACTTCATATCTCTCACCTTTAAGTGAAAATTCAATTGCCATTGCAAGTGCCTCATCATCTTCAACAAATAGTATTTTATCCATATTTCCCCTACTCCCCCAAATCATTTGTTAATACTATTCTTTTCTTTATCATACATCATTAAACCTTTTGCCCGTCACAAAGGCAGGATGGATATATCAAAAAGTCCGACTTTAGATAAGCCGGACTTTTGATGATTAGCACATTATTCTTCCCTAATTACGTCTATGACATTGTCCCTTTCAATTTTCTTTAGTGGCATTCGAACAGACAAATAGCTGATAATAATTGCCGCGACGAAAGTGATTAAGCACGCTTGGTATGGGAGCGACCACCCTATCTCAACAGTACCGGAGATAGCTAAATATATAATATACGATAAGAGAAGTCCAAAGAATATCCCTTGTAAACTGCCAAAAAATCCATAGATAATCCCTTCATAAGTAATCATCTTTTTCAGGTTTTTTTGTGACATTCCTATCGATTTTAGAGCAGCTAATTCCTTTCTTCTCATGATAATACTAACAGTAATCGTATTTAATATATTGACGCTACTAATCAATGTAATCACAACCATAAATCCATAAACAAGTACTTTAATCAATAACATGTTTTGGCTTGCTTTATTGTTCATATCTATATGGTTTATAATACTAATATTTTGGTTACTGTCAAATAATTGTTTGATATTTGCTGAAGTTGAAGTATCCAAGGACACGTCTTCTGTGGTTATACCATAACCGGTAAATTGGGGTGATGATTTTGTTATTCGCTCCACTACTTCTTGGCTAGAAATAAAGGTCAGCGAATTGGATAATTCATCGCTAAATAAATCTGATTCTACAATCGCCATGATTTGAGCAGTGTGGATTCCTTCTTTACCTGTAATTGTAAGATTTACTTTGTCTCCTACTTTGAAATTGCTTAAAGGACCGATGTATAATTTATTTGTTTCTGCATTTGTAGAACGCCCATTTTTGACTAAAATAACTCCATTGTGTTGATTCAATTGTTTGCTATCTATAATATCTCCTATATCCCCATTAATCACCAGATCCTTTAATCTGTGTAATGATGGTTGATCATATGCTTTTATGGATGATTCCATGTTCCTCCCTCGCAGAACATCTATTTGTTTATTTTCTGGTACTGTTATTTGAAAAGGCTGTTCCCTATATTGCTTATATACGCTAGCAATATTGTAAGTTTGTTTTAACTTTTTATAAATAGACTCTATGTCCTTTGTTGAGGCTTGGTTCTGATTAATTGATATCGTGATATCAATTATAGAAGGTTTTTTTGTATTTGTTTTAAAAGCTATATCCATTAGAAAGGAAAAAGTAATAAACAATACACAGCTAATAATAATCGAAAGAATGGTAACATTATATCGATTTTTATTTCTTTTCACATTTTTAAGTGCCAAACTTAAAGGAAGTGAAAAAGGTCGTTTCATCGTCTTCCTTTTTTGTTTCTTAGTCCCTTCTTTTTTGATATATAGTCTACTACTTATAGCTAATAATGGAGAAATCTTTCCTGCAAACAATGCCGGAAAATAACTAGAAGCATAAACTGTTGCCATTGTTATAAGTGAACATATACCAACAACTTTCCAATCAATAGCAAATTGTATGATCGAATTATCACCATCCATGACATAGGAAAAGATCAAATTGAGTATAAATACAGCCAAAAAACTAAAAAGAACACCTATTGGAATTGCAAGAAATACTAAAATGGAAGCTTCACTTAATACAATTTCTCTCAATTGTTTCCTTGTAGCGCCAATACTTCTCAGTAATCCAAACTGCTTTATACGCTCAACAACACTGATTTGAAAGGCATTATATATAACAACAATCGTTGAAATAACGACAATACTAATCGCAATAGCGACTATTGACATCATCGTTTTATCTGGATGTAAAAGTTTTACTAGTTGATGATTCACGACGATATTTTTTTCATCACTCAGTGATTTCAATCCATCGATGGTTTTGTTCATGTCTGATTTGGGATTAATTGATGTTAATATTCTGCCCTCCCCAATTGTAAATGTATCTTTAAAGGTTAAGAACCTTCCGCTTTTTTGTTCTTGGGTATAGTCTTGATTTTCAAGCAAACCAACCAGTTCATATTTCTTTCCATTAAATACAAAGGAATCATGCAATTTTAGATTAGGATGAATATAAGGAATCACCCATTCATCTAAAGCTGCTTCTTCAGCATTTTTTGGAACTCTTCCTTTTTTAATACTGTACATTAAGAATTTCATTGCCTGCTTATTTGCATAATTATATTGAACATTTATATCATCAAGCTTGATCGTCTCACCTTGAGACATTAAGCCATACGTATCAATATTAGGGTTATTTTCCACCTTATCCAAAGTTTCTTGGTCATAATTTGATATCCCAACATGAAAAGAAGTACCCGTTAGTCTTTTTACGTTTTCAATTTGGGCAGCTTGTGAGCCTTTAAAAAATAGTCCGACTGTTGTAATTAAAGACACAGCTAAGATGATTGCCAATAACGTTAACAGGGTTCGCTTGATGTTACTTTTTAAATATCTTTTTCCCAGTTGTTTGTAACTTTGAATCAATTTTAATCCCCTCCAGACCGGGGCTTATTGATAAGATGTTCATCTGAGATAATTGCACCATCCTGTAGCCTGATAATTCGATCCGATTTTGTTGCAATGTCCATTTCATGTGTAATCAAGATCACCGTCTGGTCATATTTTTTTGCCGTAATCTTTAATAATTTCAAAACTTCTTCTGTGTTTTTTGTATCTAAATTACCGGTAGGTTCGTCCGCTAGAATGATACTCGGTTTATTGATCAGTGCTCTGCCGATTGATGCTCTTTGCTGTTGCCCTCCTGAAAGTTCAGATGGCAAATGGGTTCTTCTCTCATCAAGACCCAAGATTTTAGTAATTTCATTTAAATAGGCTTGATCGACTTCCTCGTTGTCTAACATGGCGGGCAATACAATATTTTCTTCCACATTGAGTACAGGAATCAGATTAAAAAACTGAAAGATGAAACCTATCTTTCTTCTTCTGAAAATGGATAAATCATCATCTTTGTAGGTATATATATTCTGATCATCAATCAAAACCTTTCCAGATGTGGGTCGATCCAGCCCGCCTAGTATATGCAAAAGCGTACTTTTTCCCGATCCGGATGCACCTATGATTGCAACAAACTCCCCTTTTTCGATGGAGAGATTAATATCTTTTAACGCTTCCACTTTGTTCGTTCCATCACAGTATGTCTTTGTTACATTTTCAAGCTGTACAATTTTCATTCTGCATCACTACTCTCTATCATTAGTCTTGCACATCTACAAAGTTAATATGATCTCTGCTTTCAGGATAAACATTCGAAATCTTAGACAAAACCTCTTCCACTTTATTCTTGTTCTTAAAGTCAAAATGAATGTCTTTAAACTGAATCAATGAAATCATTGTCTGGTCTTCTTTCAGCTTGTTATATGCTTCTGCATCAAGGATTATCAAATCCATTGGAGCATAACCAATCCAAGCTTGATTTTTCACATGCTGTACAGGCACCAACTGGTCACCTAAGTCTAATTTACCATCTACGATTTCATCATCAGAAAAAGAAAACAGTAAATTATCTCCACTCTCTAGCTCTTCTAATTTAGATATTGGTTTTGATATGATTGATGTATCACCAGGATCTTTACGAGCTCTGATGATTCCTTTTTCAATGAATTTTTCTGCTGTTGATTTTGTAATAACAGCATATTTATTTTCTATGATTTCTTCTTTTTCACCAAATTCCTTTTGTTGCGCTTTTGATAGCTCTCTAACTTTTCTCGTTGTGACGAGTTTATAATGATAGTCGGCTGTTTGTTTCGTATTTTCTTGATATAATTGTTTAACATCTTTTACATTCTGTTCCGTTCCCGACACCAAAATTCCATCCACCGATTGTTTGGGCCCCTCTACATATCTTTTCACACCATATCCTATACTAAGAAAAACTGCGATTATAACACAAAACACAATTATTTTTTTCATGATTTTCATTGCACCTCTTTCTGATTTGTTAATTTGATTATAAGTTCCTTTCATATAAAAACGAATGACTGCTGCCTTACGGTGTAATAGCTGAATCTTACAATTTAGTAAGACTACCTTTCTTATTCTTTTTTTAGTATCTATGGAAAATAACATTTTAATTTTTTTCCAAAATAAAAGTCGTTTTAAGAAAGGTAGAATACGGGTTCACGAATTTTTTAAATGACTTTATTATGATGAAACCATAACAAGTGTATTTTGAAAGATTAATGAGCGTGATAATTACATATATTTATCTATTAAATCATCATTTAATAGATAAAAGTAACGGACCTCGTAAATCAACGTTTACGAGGTCTTAAAATGCTTGTTTTTGTCTATTTACTAGTCTATACTAGTTTTGGTGATCAACCAATTAAAGATTCAAATAACGTAGCGTACACAATTAGTAATATTATCAGTGAACATGCTTTAATTGGGTGGAATAGCAAAGCTCATACAGATACAGATGTACCCCTTTATGCATATGGAAAAGGAGCTCAATCATTTAGTGGGCTAAAACAAACCACAGATATTGCCAACTTAATAGCAAAGGCAATGAATGTGAACCTCAAATAGATTAATTAAAGAGAAACTAAAGATTCAACAGTGACGATTTTCTTTTAGGAAGTATCTATAAAAGCCAAACCCCTGATACACCTCGGTTTGGCTTTTAGTCGTTTTTAATCGTTTATTCAGGATTCATTCAACCTTTTCTTCTGTATCTACTCTACTTTGCGCTCTATGACACAAACCCTGTCACTACCCTTAATGTAAAGCGCCCAAATAGAGGATGCACTGGGGATATCTCTTTATCAAAATCACTAACATTGTTAAGAAGTTTTTGATACTCCTCTGATTTGGAGTTGTAAGACTGCGAGATCATACTCCTCTAATAATTGTTCCAAATGAAATTTATACGCTTCAAGTGCTTGTTTTGTGCCGACAGATTTCCTAGCTAACTGCAGAAGTAATTGAGCCTTCTTTAATCCAGGCTGCCTCTTCATTATTGATTTCCAACCTGAAACAACATCATGAAGTTCCATTGGGGATGGAAATAAACGAAGTGTGGCGATTGCCCCTTAGCTGAAATGTCTTTAAATACTTGCCTGAGTTCGGGAAAGACAACATCCACCCAACCGTTTAATTGATTAATAGTGCTAACGAGTCGTTTAACTACCACATCACGGTTAGACATAAGGACCCTAAGTATTTCAAATGATTCTGAAGTGTTCCTGACAAAGGTAGTAACCGTTCTTCACCATATCAGCGATGACCAGGGCATCTTTCTTATCATTTTTCGACTGAGTATTATCACGGTTTTCTTTATTCCTTTTTACTAAGTGAGGGTTTACCGTTACTACCTCAATTCCTTGTTTAAATAGCCATTTTGTAAGATTAATCCAGTAATGGCCTGTAGATTCCATTCCCACGATGGCTGCCTCCAGTTTATTTAATCTTTGAAGCTTATTCATCCATTTTAATAAACTAGCAAACCCATCTTCACTATTTTCAAATGTAAGTGGATCTCCGACTACAATTCCACGGAAATTCACTGCTCTAGCCACATGTAATTGTTGGGCAATATCCACTCCAACAACAAGGTGATTATCGGAAATTCTTTCTATTAGTTGATTTTGTTTATCTTGCATTTTAAACTTCATATTAGGGTTCCTCCTAAGGTTTTGAGTTAGAGTGGTTTCTTACTCATATCTTACTGAGGAGCCCTATTTTTTTCAAAGCTGAAAAATAACGAACTACAGGAATGCTAACCTGCCCCGTTAGTCATAATGAACGAAAACGGCTCCCATCGCTTAACGTAGATTGCACTTGGTCATAATGTTACTACCAAAAATAAAAAAACAAGTGTAGAGCTACACACGAAAAGGAGCCTATATTATGAAGGATGTTCAAAAATTTGTTGGTTTAGACGTATCTAAAGATTCAATTGCTGTTGCGATTGCTGATTCTGGTCGTGGTGAACCTAGAT
>NZ_JANZMJ010000044.1:0-38003 GCF_025175645.1 Peribacillus aracenensis | reverse complement strand
CGATTTATGATCGGAAAAATGATCATTTCTAAACTGCCTGGGGGTTAAACCTGTGTATTTTTTAAAGATTTTTATAAAATAACTTTGGTCGTTGAAATTTAGCCATGTGCCGATGTCTGAAATCGAATAATTTGTTAAAAGTAAGAGCTTTTTTGCTTCGTCAACTCGTTGCCGTTGAATGTATTCACTAATTGGTTTTCCAACCTCTTTTTTAAAAAGTGATGATAAGTAATTTGGGCTTAAACGACACATTTGTGCAAGGTAATCAAGTGTGATATCGTCATAAAGATGGTCATAAATATAATGTTGACAAGCTGTTATTGTTGCAGAATATTTTTCTTTATTTAATTGGTGCACACGATTGGTAAAATCTATTATGGCTTCTTCCGTTAATTTCAATATTGCTTTTAAGCTTCCTAAATCCTCGAGTTGTTGAATATAGAAATCGCTTAAGGTAAAGGCAGTTTCATCATTTAAACCACCTTCAATAGCTGCTCTGCAAACAAGAGCAATTCCAGTTATCATTAAATTCTTTTCACTTCTTAGGCGATTTCGTTTCGATAATAATCCTAATTCCGCCTCACCGACAATAGAGTAATCGAAGATATCCTTTAATTTATTTATCCGTCCGTTTTTTACATAATCAAGCAAAACCCGTTCATATGAAAGATTGGAATGAAAAATGAAATTCCTTCTCCCTTTTGAAAGCTCAAGATCCGGGTTCTCTAATTCAATCATATCAAGGGACAACGCTTCATTGTTTTGGATGACCATCGTTTTATCAAGCTTTTTATGGTACATCAAATAATAAACTAATAAACTAATTGTTAGGAATTGTTGACTATCAATAATGGGGATGGATTGATAGTATTCAATGAGCTTCCTTTTATTAAGGTTTCCTTTAAAAGCATCTATGATCTTGCTAATCATTTCATCAGATATTTCTGACTCAAGGGTAGGGCCTAAAATAATGGTACCTAAAAATAGATTCGTTTTTTTTAGATTGACAAAGAAAAAGTTCAAATTTGAATTAGAGAAAAATATAGGAAAATCCTTTGGATTATCTTCATAAGTATACACACTTATCTGCTCTTTGAACGGGCTGTAATATGGATGATCCCGTAAGTCCTTACTTGAAAATTCGTATTCAATCTCACCAAATTGATTGACATAATAAACAGGTATTTTATGAACTTTATAAATAAGCTCACATATATATTGTAAATCTTGTATGGCTATATCCATCTATTCTATAAACTCCATTCAAATTTTTTTAATTCGGTCTATTTTTAAAGTTAATATGTACTATTATTCGTAAGATAATACAATAAATATTTTTAAACAAGCCATAAAATGATTGGTGTAAGAAGAATAAGCTGGGAGGAATTAAACATGGAATTATCAAATAAAATTGCTGTCATAACTGGTGCAGGAAGTGGAATCGGAAGAGCAAGCAGTTTGAAACTTGCTAGTAACGGTGCAACAGTTGTATTAGTCGATTTCAATCAGGAAACAGGAGAAGAAACGTTAAAACTTGTGAAAGAACAAGGTGGAGAAGGCATCTTCGTCCAGGCCGATGTCTCGAAAACTGAAGATGTGCAAAGTTATGTAAATAAAGCTGTCGAAACATATGGACGTATTGATATATTTTTCAACAATGCAGGTGTTATCCAAAAGTTCGCACCTTTCACTTCAGTAGAAGAATACGAATTTGACCGCATTATGTCTATCAATGTAAAAGGGGTCTTCCTTGGAATGAAATATGTGTTAAAAGTGATGGAGGAGCAAGGAAGTGGCTCTATTATTAATACTGCTTCTACTGCAGGTGTTCGTCCCGAACACAGTGTAGCTGTATATTCTGCAAGCAAACATGCGGTTGTAGGTTTAACCAAGGGTGCTGCATTAGAATATGCGAAAAAGGGAATTCGTATAAATGCACTTTGTCCTGGCGGTGTGAAAACAGCATTAACAACAAGTGTTGAAGCTCAGTTTGCAAAAGGTGGATACGTTCCAGAAGAGGTTTCCAATATGAGAATGGGTCGTTATGCTGATCCGAAAGAACTCGCTGAAATGGTTGCTTACTTAGCATCAGATAAAGCAAGCTATATGACCGGTTCAATTGTTCTTGTAGATGGCGGGCTAACTTTATAGTCAATAAAAACATCGAGTAGGGTTCTTTGGATTTAATAATTAGGGGCAGTCATGACTGTCCCTAATTTACTTTTTTAAAACCAAACTCAATCATTCATGTGTGCTGGTAAAAGGTTAGCAAAGTTTTGAGCAGTTTTTGATAGATAATGATTCTTCACTAAATCAACCCAGTTGAAGCAGTTAGCTCTGTATCTTTAATTTTGTAAGCTTGGATATTGTAGTTTTTATGTTGTTTAATTACAGTTTCTGGATCAATGGCTGTTCCAAAATCAGATACGACTAAATCTAATGAAAGGGAGATATCAGAGCACTCGGCAATAATGTTCGGATGAAGTTGAGCCTTTGAAAATGCTTCTATAATCATATAATGAACTCCCAATCCTTCTGTACTTGGTAATATCAGAGGGTGATTTTGAATATCAACAAGTGTAAATTCACAATTAAACGGCTGCTTTTTAGTTGAAGCAATGAAGTTAAAAGGTTCTGTATGAAGATGGAATAATGTAAAATCCGCGTAACTCGAGCGACCTATTAAATTTACAGCCATTATTCATACAATCCGTTCTCACACTAATTGGCAAAGTTGAGCTGAATCATTTTGAAGAATTTTATAGGTTACCTTAGAATATTTTGCACGGAACCCATGAAGTAATTCACGTAATCCTTCTACCGAAATAGACTTTGCTGTTGGCATCCGTGGCAACCAATACAATTTTACCAGGAACCGTTAGCTAATTACCAAATTTACTACCAATTTAAAAGGGAAAAGTGCCCACGCTGCTGTTCAACCACATTTGGGAAGAAGCTCGCTTGATGCAGTGGAGTTGATGAACGTGGGTGTTAACTACTTACGTGAGCATACCATCTCGGATGCAAGAGTCCATTACGCAATTACAAACACAGGTGGTTTCTCTCCAAATGTTGTTCAAGCGGAGGAGGAAGTTCTTTATTTGATTCGTGCGCCTAAAACATCTCAAGTTCAAGAAAAAATTCACCAAAGGGTATGTAACATCGCTAAAGGAGCAGCACTTATGACGGAGGCGGAAGTAGAAATTGTTTTCGATAAAGCCTGCTCCAACCTGGTTCCTAATTCGACACTTAACTCTAAAATGAAGAGGAAATTCACTTTGCAAAATAGCTTCATGCCACTTTAACTGAGGAAGATAAGGCCAATGAAATCAACAAGTTACCAAAAGAGGTAGCAGGATATTTAAAGGATAGAGCGATTTCCGATAATTTAGCCGATACTCCCCTTGGAGGCTCAACAGATCTTGGGGGTGTAAGCTGGAACGTACCGACAGCCCAAATTGGCACGGCATGCTGGGTATTAGGGACACCTACACACACTTGGCAAGTTGTAACCATCGGTGCTACATCCATTGCTCATAAAGGGATGCTTCAAGAAGGAAAAGTTTTAGCAGGTACGGCGCTTGAAGTGATGAAAAATCCAGAACTTCTTGAGAAATGTAAACGTGAACTAAAAGAAAGACTTGGCGAAGAAGCCTACATTTGTCCAATACCAAAAGATGTAGATCCGTCTCTACTAAGATAAAGAATTTGCAATGTAACAAACACCCTGTGATATAGTTGCAATCCACGGATTCCGGGGTGTTTTTGGCATCCTTATCTATCACTACCATAGAGAAAGATAAAAAGAAGAAGGATTGTTAGGTAAATAAAAGCATGATATGGTGATTCGATTTGCATCCCCATTTGTGATTTCATAAGAAGATTTTGATTGAGAGGGTATTAAAAGATAAAGAAACCACAACAAGAGGTATGATTGGAAATTTTTATTCTACAATGGGGTGGTATAATGTCTGCTAAGAGGACAATGTATTCAAGTCCAAGGAGCCTATTCGAATGCTGACGGTTCGTATCCCTGTCAAAATGGATGACGGTTCTGTTAAAATCTTTACGGGCTATCGTCCCCAACATAATGATGCTGTAGGCCCTACAAAAGGGGGCGTGCGTTTCCATCCGGATGTGAGCGAAGAAGAGGTAAATCATTGTCCATTTGAATGAGAAAAGAGCTAGATGTGCCTATCTATCTTATTTCGACTGCTTTGCCAGAGGTGATTGAGAAAATCAGGGAGCTTATAATGTTAATCGCTTAAGCCGCCTTCTCGGTTCCGGCGGGTTCAGTGACTACTACCTGCCAATAGGAAAGGTACTACTCGGCAAAGGATTTACAGAACCAACTTTAATCAAAATAGCTTACTCTTTCCAAGAAGGAACTCGCCATCGGAAAGATCCGATACTGAAATCTTCATACAAAGGAGAGCTAATTAATTAAAGTTTATGATTGGCTCTCCATTTGTACACTTAAATAAAAATAACTGAGGGTCAGGAGCTCCCTGTGAATCAAAATAAATTTAACATGGTTTGTATGAGGGAAAACAAGGACTTACGAGGTTTACGTTCTTTAATTCCACATGTAGCAAAATTAGGTTAGAGCCTATTCGATATTTTCCTGATCTTTTAAATATCCTAATGGAATTTTGTAGAATTTTTATTGACAAATGTATTTTAAAAAGTGTACCCTAAATACAAATAAATAAATTTCCGAACAATGTTTGTATATGTGAACAAGGGAGGTGTAAGTTATGAGCAATGTAAAATTAAATAAATCAGCATCACGAGTTATGGATATATTGGTTTTGTTGTCCAGAGAGGATCAACCATTAACCGTATCAGAAATTAGTCGTGAATTAAATGTCCCTAAGAGCAGTACTTTTGAAATTTTAACTACGATGGTTGAAAAAGGTTTCCTTCAAGTCGATGATCACTTAAAGACCTATAAATTAGGTTTGAAATTATTCGAAGTGGGTGCGGCTTATCTATATAATACAGATTTGCATAAAGAGGCTAGACCTTACCTGGAAACATTGATGACCAAAACGGGTGAAACAGCATTTTTAGCCATTGAGTCTGATGGTGAAGTTGTTTATTTAGACAAAGTGGAAGCTCCTTCCTCGATTAGAACCACTGCAACGTTAGGGAATCGTAATCCCATGTATAGAACCGGCTTAGGGAAGGCTATATTAGCGGGATATTCTGATGACAAAGTAAGAGAATTAATGGGCAATACGGAATTTATCCAAAGAACATCAAATAGTATTACAAGTTATAATAGTCTTATTGAAAACTTGAACCAAATTCGTCAAAGAGGCTATTCCATTGATGATAGAGAAAACGAAGAAGATGTTTTTTGTATAGCTGCACCTGTGTATGATGAATCCAACCGTCCAGTTGCCGCAATCAGTGTTGCCGGGTTGGCGACAAGGATGAAGGATGATGAAAAGGATAAATATTCTGAATTTTTAGTTGAGACAGCTTTAGGGATTTCAAAGCGACTTGGATATAGAAACGATCGACTTTTCATTAAAAATTAATAGAGAAGTCGAGATTTTTTTAAGCATAATACCGAACAATGTTCGTATATGTGAACAAATTATATTGTGAAAACATATCGAGGAAGGCAAAATCAATATGTTTTCGCCATCAAATACATAGAATGTGCAATCGTTAAATGAAAGCGTTATCCGGTACCTCAATGCCTATTATCCCTAGCTTAATCTAAAGTTGACGGGATATATATGAAAATAAAGGAGACGTAACTATGTCATCATCAACTCTTATTCTACTATTTGTCCTAGCAATTTTTGTTCTACTCTATTTAGTAATGGTAAAAAAGATGCAGCCTTTCCTCGTGTTATTGATTGTTAGTGTACTTCTTGGATTATTTGCAGGTGTTGACCCAATTAAAGTGGTCGAATCTGTACAAAAAGGAATGGGTGAAACCCTTGCTCAAATATCAATAATTATCGGTCTTGGTGCGATGTTCGGTGAAATATTGAATGTATCTGGGGGAGCAGAACGAATCGCTTCAACGTTAATTGATAAGTTTGGAGAAAAAAGGCTGAATTGGGCGTTCGTTTTATCAGGTTTTCTCGTGGGGATTCCAGTCTTTTTTACGGTAGGTTTTGTAGTACTTATTCCCTTATTGTATTCAGTTGTTAGACGAACCAATAAACCTATATTGTATTTTGGACTCCCACTTTTATCCGGCTTAGCAGTGACTCAAAGTTTTTTTCCTCCACATCCGGGACCAGTGTCGACGATTGCCATATTAGGAGCTGATACAGGTTGGGTAATACTATTCGGATTTCTAACTGGTTTGCCTGCTGCTATTGTTGCTGGGGTGTTTTATGGTAGGTTTATTTCAAAAAAGATCCCAGTTTTACTTCCTGAAAATGTTGAAATACCTAAGTTTGATAACAATAAAGAATTGCCAGGGTTTTGGTTGATAATCTGTCTTGTTTTGCTTCCTCTTGTTTTAATGTTATCAGGTACATTTGCTGATCTATTCTTTGCTGAGGGTAGTGGTGGATACGTCGCATTGCAGTTTCTTGGAAGCCCAATTATTGTGTTGACGATTGCAGTATTATTGACACTATATGTACTTGGAAAGAAAAGAGGATTTTCAAATACTGATCTCCAATCGATTACTACAAAAGCATTTGAACCAATCGGAGGAATATTATTAATTATCGGTGCTGGTGGTATTTTTAAACAGATACTCATTGATACGGGTACAAGTAAGATTATAGGAGATGTGATGTCGGATTTTGGAGGAGGTTCACTTATCATTACGGCTTTTCTAATTTCTGCTGCTATTAGAGTTGCTTTAGGTTCTGCAACAGTTACCATGGTCACTACGTCAAGTTTAATGTTGCCAGCTATTCAACAAATTGACTTATCTCAACCAATGTTAGCATTAATCGTGGTTACGATTGCTTCGGGTGCAACAGTATTATCTCACTTCAACGATGGAGCATTCTGGATGGTGGGTAAATACTTTGGATTGACAGAAAAGCAAACATTAATGTCATGGACCGTAACAGAAACTATAATTGGTTGTGTTGGATTTGTTTTATGTTTTATTATTAGTTTTTTTGTCTGAAAATTCCGGGTATTATAGGGGGACTTACAGTGGATACACCAACAATAATTATTGATCGGTCTAAACTTATGAATAATATTAAGAAAATGGCTGATGTATCGAGTAGTAATAAAGTTAGCTTACGGCCTCATATCAAAACACATAAAATTCCTTACATAGCAAAAGAGCAACTCAATGCCGGAGCGGTAGGAATTACGGTGGCAAAAGTATCAGAGGCTGAGGTAATGGCTGATTATGGAATTAATGATATTTTTATCGCCTATCCTTTAGTAACTGAAAAAAAGATTATAAAAGCTATTGAATTAAGTAAGCGTATTCGCCTTATTGTAGCAATAGATAGTTTACAAGGAGCGAACTTGTTATCGAAGTTTGCCTCTCTGTCAAATATTAAATTAGAAGTTCGATTAGAGGTTGATACGGGATTACGTAGAACTGGTGTTATTTATAATGAGGCACTAGAACTTGCAAAAAAAATTATAGTCCTCCCCAATCTTCAATTAACAGGGATTTATACGTTTAGAGGACCGGTATTAAATGGAAAAACGACTCTTCAGCTTAAAGAAGCTGGCATAGAGGAAGGCCAAGTAATGGTGAACTTAGCAAAACAAATGAGACATGAAGGCATCGATATTCGTGACGTAAGTGTAGGATCTACTCCTACATCTGAATTTGCAGCAGAAGTCGCCGGGGTCACAGAAATTAGACCGGGGACCTACATCTTTTATGATGCAATGCAGGAAAAATACGGAAGCTGTGCCGAGGAAGAATGTGCAGCAACCGTTCATGTAACGGTTGTAAGCAGGCCGTCTCACGATTTAGCGATTATTGATGGAGGAAGTAAAACCTTTGCAACAGATGTGCAGCCTAATCAGCCACCTTTACTCTTAAAAGGATTTGGCAAAATTGTTGGGCATCCTAATGTCACTCTTGAAAGGGTGACAGAAGAACATGGGATGCTACACATCGAAGGAGATGCGAATATACGTGTAGGTGATGTGCTTCAGATTATCCCTAATCATATTTGTAGTACTGTCAATCTCCATAATGAAGTAACAATAATAGATCAATATGGTGATTGTGAAAGATACGAGGTATTGGCACGCGGCAAATTACAATAAAGGGGGAGAAATAAATGCTTGATCTTGTGATTAAAAACGGCCGTATCATAGATGGAACCGGAAATCCATGGTTCTTTGGAAGTGTGGGCGTAAAAGATGGTATCATCACACATGTTGGAACTGTAGATGTAGAAAGTAAGGACGTAATTGATGCAAGAGGCCAGATTGTTACCCCTGGATTCATTGATGGGCATTCTCATTCGGACTTGCTTGTGCTTAAAGATTCCAATTACGATATTAAGTTGCAACAAGGAGTGACTACAGAGGTTGTAGGAAATTGTGGGTTAGCTCCAGCTCCATTTATAAAAAAACGCGAAAAGCTGTTGAAAGAGTATATTGAGCCGGTAATTGGAGATACGCCGTGGTCATGGCCATGGGAAACAGTAGAAGAATATATTGACGTATTGTCAAAAGCAAATCTTTCAGAAAATGTGTCTACCTATGTAGCACATGGTGCTTTACGTATTGCTGTCATGGGGTTTGATAACAGACCAGCCACAAAAAAGGAAATGGAAGCGATGAAATATTTGCTTGAGGAGGGGATGAAAGCAGGTGCTATTGGTTTATCGATCGGTTTACTCTATTCTCCTGGTAGATATGCTGCTAAAGAGGAGATAGTAGAGTTGTGTAGTGTTTTACCTAAATACAATGGACTACTGTCCACACATATTCGTGGAGAAGGGAATAACTTAATTCCTTCAGTCAAGGAAGTCATTTGGATTGCGGAGAAAAGTGGAGTTTCTTTACATGTTAGTCACCTTAAAGCTGCTGGTAAACGAAACTGGGGTGATGTCATGAAGGCTATTGATCTTATTGAAGATGCACGTGCAAGAGGTATGGATATAACTTGTGATGTTTATCCATATGATGCCGGTTCAACTACACTTACAACCTTACTTCCACCATGGTCACTTGAAGGTGGTATTTCTGACTGTTTAGACCGCATTCGTAATGCTTCTACTCGTGAACGAATTAAAAAAGAAGTAAGTGAGGAACAAAAAGATTGGGATAACTTAGTAGTATCGACAGGATGGCAGAATGTGATTGTTTCATCTATTTCTATTAATAAACAATTTGAGGGACGCAGCATCTTAGATATTAGTATGGAATTAGGCAAAGATCCAATTGATACAACCCTTGATTTACTTCTTGAAGAAGGTGGGAATATCGGAATTGTTTATTATCATATGTCAAGTTCAGATGTGGAGCAAGTCATTAAGTGGGATAAATCACTCATTATATCTGATAGTCTAGGTTGTGAAACTGGTAAACCTCATCCACGTACGTTTGGAACATTTCCAAGGCTTTTTGCTAAATATGTACGCGAAGACAAGGTATTATCATTGGAAGAAGCTGTCCGAAAGGTAACTTCATTTCCGGTGCAACGATTCTCATTAGGAAAAAGAGGGTTACTATCTCCCGGCTATCATGCAGATCTCACTGTTTTTGACTACAAAAAAATAAAAGATATATCAAATTATCAGGATCCAATACAATATCCTGAGGGAATTTCTTACGTTATTGTAAATGGAATCAAAACAATTGATCATAAAAGGAATCTTTTTTCATCAAACGGTCAAATGGTTCGATCCACTCGAACGCGATTGTTAGATTCATGTTCATGTTGTAAACATTAAATTAATAAAGAGGAGATACGATTATGACTAACATTGAAAAAAAACTGAAAGAACTAGGAATTGAATTAGGAAAAGCTCCATCACCTGCGGCTGTATACGTTCCAGCAAAAACCGTTGGAAATCTTGTATACACTTCTGGTGCAGATTGCCGAATTAATGGAAAGTTAATGTATGAGGGTAAAGTAGGAAGTGATCTTACTGTTGAACAGGGGTATGAAGCTTCACGTCAAGTTATGATAAATCTCTTGGCTGTACTAAAAGAACATATTGGGGATCTTAATCGGATTAAGCAAGTTGTAAAGTTGTTAGCTTTTGTTAACTCTGCTGATGGTTTTGTTGAACAACCATATGTAATTAATGGGGCTTCAGAATTATTAGAAGAAGTATTTGGTGAAAAAGGAAAACACGCACGTTCTGCCATTTCATCTAATGAATTGCCTTTTAATACTCCAGTTGAAATTGAAATGATTGTTGAGATTGAATAATGCTAGTTAGTGAGTGTACCAAATCACATTTATCGAAATGTTGGGAGTGTTTGGATGTCTATACTAGAAGCGTTAAATAAAGAAAAAATAATTGCGATTCTTCGCAATGTTCCTGAAAAAAAGCTTGATGAAACAGCAATAGCATTGAACCGAGGTGGCATTAAGCTAATTGAAGTTACAATGAACAGTGAAGGGGCATTACAAGCTATCAACCGCTGGAAGAGCCTATTTAGTAATAAAATGATAATCGGCGCAGGAACCGTTTTAAATTTACAAATGGCCAAAGAAGCGATTTCTGCAGGGGCGGATTTCTTAATTACTCCTAATCTAGATGAGGAAGTTGTTTCTTACAGTATCGATCAAGGAGTTGTTATTTGGCCGGGAGTGATGACTCCCTCCGAAATGGTCCGGGCTTGGGAAGCCGGAGCAGAAGCTGTTAAATTATTCCCTGCTGGACTACTTGGCATCGATTATATCAAGGATGTTAAAGGTCCACTAGACTCTATTCCGATTATTGCGACGGGTGGAGTCAATCTTCAAAACATTAAAACTTTTCTTGAAGCTGGTGTTCTTGGAGTTGGTCTTGGCAGCAGCCTTGTAGATAAAAAGTTGATTGAAGAGAATTGTTTTGATGACTTAACCAACCTTGCAAGAAAATACGTAACAGCAGTAAATCAAGAAAGTAGTAGATTATAATGGATGTAGTAACAATTGGAGAAACGATGCTCCTTTTTCAACCATTAGAGGAAAAGCCATTAATGTATTCATCTTTGTATTCAAAAACCATCGGAGGAGCAGAATCGAATGTAGCAATTGGCCTTACCCGTCTTGGAAAGCAAGCACGTTGGATTGGGTGTTTAGGAAAAGATCCATTTGGCGATGTGATTAAGGCTACACTAGCGGGGGAAAATGTTGATATCTCAAAGGTAGAACGAGATGAGGTCAACCCTACTTCCATATATTTTAAGGAAATTTATAAAGTAGGAGAACCAAGTGTCTACTATTATAGGAAAGGTTCTCCTTCAAGTAAGTGGGGGCCGGAACATGTTCAAGAACATTGGTTCGAAGATGCCGGTCATTTACACATGACCGGTATAACTCCAGCTCTTGGAGAGAAAACGTTAGATTTTACTATTGCGTGTATGAAAATGGCAAAATCTTTAGGGTTAACAGTCTCTTTTGACCCGAATATGCGTTTTAAATTATGGAATGAAGAAAAGGCTAAAAAAGCGCTTGTAGAATTAATTTCTTTGTGTGATATATTTATGCCGGGAATAGACGAGGCAGAGTTTCTACTTGGAAAGGGAAATCCTGAAAATCTAGCAAGAAAAGCTCTTCAGCTTGGACCGCAAGTTGTAGCAATGAAACTCGGTTCTGAAGGCTCACTTGGTATGTTAAAGGATGGTACAACAGTTAAAGTATCGGGGGAAAAAGTAGAAAAAGTAGTTGATACAGTTGGTGCAGGGGATGCTTATGCAGCTGGATTTCTTTCTATTGGCGTTGACGGACTGGATGCTAATAACCTTGAAAAGGCACTTGAACGAGGTAATAAGATGGGGGCATATATTATTCAAGGAAAAGGCGATTGGGAAAGCCTTCCTTCATTAGCGCAAATGGAAGGCATAGAAATAAAAGTTCGATAATATTGTTTCGTTTTCTGAGGGGCTTCTAGAAAAGGGTTCTGGTGCAAGAAATCTATGAAACTTGACATACTGATATACCATGGATGCAACGACTGTGGGCGTTTTTATGACAAGATAGAACTAGAAATATAGGAATCTTGGTTGATTCCATAAATAAAAAATTCCCAATTTTGAAATAGATTCATCAAAATCGGATTTTTATTCACTTATAGGGGTAGCGTCAGTGGTCCTACCAGCAAAACGCGGAAAACATACACTAAGGAAAATATTGTAGAAAGCAATGGTTATTAGCTGTGAATCTGGTTCTGGTTCTGGTGCAAATACTTGAAGAAAATATAAATAAGCGAAAGATTTCTAGTGACCCTTGGTCGTAAGGAACTAGTCCAAACAATTGATGGATGAATTCTTTTTGATTTTGGACAGACTTCTCCCTTTGGAGAGTCTGTCCTTTTTTGATCATGTGCATAGCCTCTATTCCCGCAATAATTCGTTTGGAGTCCGTAAGGACTTTAATCCAAGCATCGGATGAATTCGTTTTTTAATACGACGTCATCTTAATCCAACCAATGAAACGTTAAGAAGGTTTCAACCCCAAAAAAAAAATCAATCTCCTGTAGAAATCGACCTTTTTTCTAATAACTATACAAAAATATTAGTTTCTTGGATCTACATAATCTGGATAATCCGTAATAATTGCGTCAACTCCCATATCTAATAGGAAATCTGCTGCCTCTTGACTACGTACTGTCCATGATCCAATTTTCATATCAAGTGAGTGAACTTGATTCACTAATTCTTTAGTAACAATTCCATAGCTTGGATTAAAATAGTCAGCATATGTTGAAAATTCCTGTAAGGCTTGTTCTGTTGTGTCAGCTCTTGAAGATGTTAACACACCGATTGGAACTTTAGGAACGAGATCATTCATTTTTTCCATTGATTTATGGTTAAATGATTGGAGAATGATTTTTTCATTTTGTGGTTTATCAAGATTTCGTTCTTTTAATTCTTCAGCTACACTTTCTTCAATCCCAGGATATAGCTCTGGAGCCTTTAATTCTACTAATATTCCAATTTTCCCGTGGTAACGATCAAGAATCTCATCAAATGTTGGGATTTGTTCACTAGCAAATTTCTCACCTTTCCAGCTGCCTGCATCAAGGCTTCTTAGTTCTTCAAATGTGAAATCACCAACTTTTCCTGATCCATCCGTTGTTCGATCAACTGTCGTATCATGGATAAGTACTAATTCTCCATCCTTGCTTCTTTGAACATCAATTTCAATATAATCTGCCTTCATTTTTATTGCTTTATCATAAGCAGCAATCGTATTTTCAGGTGCATATGCCGATGCACCACGATGGGCAACATTATCAACCTTTCTTAAGTCTCCTATTGTTATTGTTTCTGATGCAAAAGCTTGACTTAGTGGGCTAAATAACAACGTAAACGCTACCCCCGCACCTGCTAATAATTTTTTGTTCATGTTCTCCATCTCCAATCTAAAATATGTATACAGCTATAATTATAGAAAAGAAATGTTGAAGTAATATGTTTATAATGTATTGGTTTTATATGTTTAATTTCCTTTTTAGTCATTTGTAGATTTACGGTTTAGACTCCTTATCAAGTATACTGTGAAATTAGGATTTCATAATGTCTCATAAGACGTGTTATCAAAATGCTTATATTGTAAAACGGATTTCCCTGACGTCATCCCATAATGCAGAGGTATGTTAACCCACTATCTACTGGTGAAGCAAAGAACACAAACAAAAAAACGCCTATCCGATAGATAGACGTCTAGGATATATATTTTATAAAAGAAGAAGTCCATTTAAAAGCGGATATTTTTGTTTCATCATCTCCATTAAATGGTAGGGAGGTGTGCGTAAAGGTGGGTTCTGAATTAGTATGTCACTGGGAACATCCAAAATGATCAAAATATAAATTAAGGGGGTTTTTATGCCCGAAAACATTACAATCTCTGAGCAGGGGAGGAGGCGGATTATTTATCGCCTCCTGCTTTCTCTTGTTTCTGGGAAAGTATATAACAAGGGGAAAATATCAATGTCATATGGCCCCAGAGTCTTTAAAGGAGTGATCACATGTTTGACCACAAAGATACGAGACCAAGCCCGAAGAACGTGCGCCAGCTAGCGGGGCCGGGAGTTCAGAGAGCTATGGCTGAGGATGTGCCCCTGTGGCACTACGACATAACAGACGAGGACATTCCAGCCCTGGTGTCAAGCCCCGCTGAATTTTTCGAGGGAACAGGAATCATAGTGAATTATGAAACGCACCAGGTCACCTTCGTCGGAATGGGCGAGGGCGAGGTACGGGGGACGAGATGCTGTTACATCTCCGGGTCTCAGAGCATCTGCCACCCGCACGCACTCAACGTTGACTTACAGGTCGTGACAAGTTCATAACCTATAGTCAACTTAACCTTCTTTCGAACAAGCTGTTTTATGGGACAAAGGAAAAAAAGAGTTTTTTTGATTACTTCTTGCCAAAATATTGATATCTGCAAATCGAGGTACCCTATTATGAATTTTTAAGAGGGGAGGTATTCGTCGAAGACATGAAGGATTTGTTTGAAGAGGCTCCGCAAAATCTAAGTTTGTATCACCTTATTGCCCTCTTATATTTCGATTTTCTGGAACAAGTGAAAAAGGGGGCCAAATATGAACAGCTCTGTCCTTTTTTGATTTCTTCCAAGAAAAAATTCCTGGAGCGACCGATGATTGAAAAGAGGGTATTAAAACAGGTAACGACAGGGAAGAAGAAATCGAGGTGACCTCAGAAGAAAAACGAGCAGAGATCACCCTTCGAATAAAAGAGTCAGAGATTTACCGGGGTGAGGTATTCCTACATGACATTTCCCCATACTTGATGGATGAAGAGTTGAGGGTCGAGGATTTACTGGTGATTTTGTTCATGGACTTTCTGCAAAGGATTAAAGAAAAGGGAAACTCAAGCCAAGCCATGAAGGCCATTTTATTGAACTATGAGGATTATTTTTGATGACTCTGGATAGTTTTCTACTATCCAGTTTTTTATGAATTAAATCCAGTATAAGGATAAAAATAAAGACTAATAGGTCTTCTCAAATATATTAACCTCGATAGAATATATGCGATATACCCGGAACCTGTCGTGCAACCAGAAAGGAAGCCATTCAATGGAAAGGTCCATCAAATAGCTAAGAATTGATAAAGGTGAAAAATCTAGAGCAGTAAGAGCCACCAATAGAGATTGAAATGACGGTTAAAAGTGAGTGGTGTTTCTCCTTTGCTTCATTATGTATATGGTGGAACGGTACCACCATTGATGCCTTGAGTATATGCATATTCACCTGGACAATACCATACTATGTAGGTAAATGGAAAGCATGTCCCCATTTGTGGGCCGAGTGAAAGAAGAAAACATGTTTGAATTTGGAAGTGGTTTTGAGATCTTTATTGAGAATCCTGCTGTTTTAGAAGTAAAGTTAGTTAATGTACATTCTAAGGAAGTTATTCCTACGCAGGTTAAATCGTTGACTAAAACCGGTGAATTTTCAGTTAAAGAAATGTCTAATACTATTCTTTGATATTTATCAAGATTATGTAGGTAGTTGTGTTAGATAACTTGAATTTTGAAGTAATTGATTGTTCAGGTACGATGATTAATTTTGGTACAAAATGAAGTTTAAACGCAAGGTTTCCAACCATTAGAAAAAGTAATAGTTTGATATAGCCTTTTTAGGGGCTATTTTTTTTGAAAAAACATTTGCGAAAATTTGGTTTTAGATGGAGAATAAAGGTTGAATTTATAGTTCTAAGGGGGTAGTTGAATGAAGAAATCATTAAGTGTAGTATTGTCATTTGGTTTAGTTTTAGGGATATCAGTTGGTACAGGAAATGGTGATGAGGTAGAAGCTGCATCCAAAACGTATAAAAATTGCACAGAGTTTAACAAGAAGTATTCCAAAGGTGTTGCAAAGTCTGCTAAAACTAAAAACAAGGTAGTTAGTAAGAAAACGAAAAAAGTAACTTATAAACCATTGTCTAAAGGCACTAAAATTTCATCTACAATCTATAAGGAAGCAATGAAAAATAATGATGATTTAGATCGTGATAATGATGGAATTGCATGTGAAAAGTAATAAAATAAACCTGCTGCAAAGTGGGCTTAGGAAAGAAGAAGTTTCGTTCTGCCCAAGCGTCCGACTTTATTTCATTAAAGTTGGACGCTTTTTCGCTTTAATTGGAAGGAAGAATCAACCCCGAAGTGGCAGGCTAAAAAATAAGTGAATTCATTATAATCAAAGCAAGGAAGTACATTCATCAAATTAAAGCGATTGTTTATTTTTATAGCTGCATTTTCACGTTTCTATACTTTATAAAAAGCTCCAGGGGCTCAACCGTAATTCTTTTTAAATACCTTGTGAAAATAAGGATCGGTACCAAGCCCCAGCTTTCGGTTCAAGAGAGAGGGATGGTAAACAAATCATCTTTGCGTAAAATTTATCTTTTATGAGAATGAATGTTTAGTTAAATGAGGGACCATCTGTACTTACTTTCTTATATTGAAGGTGAAAAGGGGAGAAACTGACTTCACCCATAGTTTGAAATTTATCAAATTTACATAATACGATTAGAGGAAATCAAAAAGCACATGAATTTCATAGGATTCGAGGGATTCTTCATGAAACTTGACCGTTGGGGACAAACTACAAAACAGTTAAACGAGATTTTTATCAATATAGCGCATAGAAATAATTTGTAAATACTTTTATGCTTCTTAAGTAATGAAAATAAGTAAAAATCCAGTTATTATTAACTGAAAATTCTTAATTCTAACAAAAATAAGTGTATAATATTATAAAACAGTTATCTAAGTTTGTGGGTTACTATTTCTTAATAAGGAGGCGATACTCTTAAACATGTATGGAAATTTTAAATATTAGTAGGGTGCAAATATTTTAATTGAATATAACACGAAATGACTCGCTAAAGGGCTGAACAAATCCTGTTGAAAGCGATTTAATTTTATAACGTTGAACAAACCACATCGTTAAAAATATTCTTTATAAAATTTGATAAGCTCCCCCAACAAGTAACGCTACATAAAGTTGACCTTCCGAAACTAGTTCTGCAATAGGAGCGAATCCCAATAAAATAAACATTGAACGACTTGGTGGGATATATACAAAAAAATCACTATATATACAAACTGGAGGTTTTAGGATGAAAAAGAAAAAAGCATTATCCGGCCTGATGGCTGTGAGTTTACTAACTGTAATTCCGTGGAGTTCTGGACATGCTGAGAAACCTCAATGGACAAATGTGAATACATATGAGGAACAGGACGGAAGCAAGTTTAATAGCGAAAACTATGACTTTGTGAAATTCTCACAAATTGGTTCCAAATTAAAAGAGATTGAAAAACTTTCAAACCGTGTGAAAGTTGAAGTCCGTGGAAAATCAGCTGATGGAAACCCACTCTACGTTGTCACGATTGCTGACCCAACAACGCAAGGGAAGTTCGGTAAAGTGAAGTCACTTAGAAAGCAAATGTTTAAGAATCCAGGCAAAGCTCAAGAATGGGTTGCCAATAATCCTGACTTTAAAGTTCCAATCATGATTAATGGTTCTATTCATGGGACTGAATTTGTCGGAAGCGATGCAATCCTTCAATTAATTGAACGTTTTGCTACCCAAAATGATGCAACAACCAAAGACGTTTTAGAGAATAATATTCTTATTTTCAATGTCGTACAAAACCCTGATGGACGTATTGATGCCACCCGCTTTAATGGCGAAGGAATCGACATAAATCGTGACTTTATCACCCAATCGCAGCCAGAAACAAAAGAGATGGTTGAGCTCATTAAAGAATGGAACCCGATGGTGTTCCTTGATACTCATGGTTATGTGAAGAATTATCAGCCAAATCTGCAGGGGTTAATTGAGCCTTGTACGCCACCGCATAATCCTAATTACGAGTATGACCTATACGGAAAATGGGCCTATAAACAGGCAGAAGCGATGGAAGCGGAAATAATGAAGGATCATGAGAACTATTCAGGATCCTTGTATCAAAACATGAAAGGTACTTATATTCCGCTGCGCGATGACTCCGCTGGCTGGGATGATTACCCACCAATTTTCACACCAATGTATGCGATGTATCATGGTGCTTACGGTCATACATTAGAAGCTCCAACAAATGATTGGGATGGCGTACGATGGATGTATAATTCGATTATGGGGGCACTGAAATTTGCAACAGCTAACAAGCAATCCATGATTACTGATCAAATTGAAGTTTTTAAAAGAGGAATTAACTTTGACCATCCTTTTCATCAGGAAGGGTTATTTCCAAAAACCTACATACTCCCACTAGACCCTAAGGATCCGACTGTTACGAATAAGGCTGTAAATCATTTGATCAATAATGATATTGAAGTTGTTCAAGCCGTAAATGCATTTGAAGCGGATGGAGTGTCATATCCAAAAGGAACGTATCTCGTTGAGATGAATCAGGCGAAGGCAGGATTAGCAAACACGATGCTCTGGGATGGGGAAGATATCACGAACGATACCCCAGCAATGTACGACATTTCCGCATGGAGTTTACCGGAGCTTTGGGGATTCGAGGCAGTAGCCACACAAAATCCTATTAAAGTCAATGCAAAGAAAGTAAACCAGATTACAGGTCAAGGAACAGTTTCAGGAAAAGGACCGTTTCTAATTCCGAACAGCTCTGTCCAATCGGTAAATTTAGTAAATACATTGCTTAAGCAAGGAATACCTATAGTACGTGATGCACAAGGCAACTTCTTTGCAAAAGCAGTAGCTAATCAGGTATCAGCAGCGGTGAAAGAATCTGGGTTACAGATTGGAACTGCTGAGGCACCAGCAGATGCAGTAGCTATTACGTCTTTAAAAGTGGCTATATTAACCGATGGAGGTATAGGTAAACAGAAATCACACGCAGGAACAAAGCTGGCTTTGAAAAGACTAGGTTTTGATGTGACAGAAGTTACGCCAGTGGAAGTGGCTAAAAATACCCTTAATGGTTTTGATGTTTTTGTCTATAGTGGAACGGAAAGTCTCATTTCTACCAACCTATCCGAAGCTAATAAAGAATTTGGATTACAGAACCCCGGTCAACTTAATACGTTTAAAGACAATGTGACAAGCTTCTTAAATGAAGGTGGCAAGTATATAGCTGTAGGTGCTGGTGCTTCTAGAGCAACTAAGACACTCGGTCTTACAGACGACATCATTAATGTAGGAGATTCCAACAGTAATGGTATCGTAAAAGTTGATTATGAGGGAACGGGTTTAACAGCAGGATATGGAGAGGATGATATCGGCTTTGTCTATCGTCCAACATGGTTCACGGGTACGAATAATGATGAAGTCGTCGCGACCCTTGCAGATTCAGATAATTTCTTCTTAGCTGGTCACTGGAAAAATAACATAACCGCCAAGGGCCAAGCCATAATCGTAAAAGAACAGAATAAAGATGTAACTCTTATTGGTTTAGAAGCAGGATTCCGCGACCACCCGGATTACTTGTTCCGTCTTCTATCAAATGCAATTTTCGAAAAATAGTAGAAATAGCCAAAGCCGGATTCAGCACTGAATCCGGCTTTGGCTATTTGAGTAATGCTAAACGCTTGCTCTGAACTTATTACTTTTAAATCATCTGTTGCAAAAACCGCTGAAACACGATTCTTATCAATAAGTAGTTTTTTTGCCGATTAATAATGGTGATTACTCTTATAATTCACAAGCTGGATATGGATTCACTAACCAGGAGTCATTGCAGATGAAGTTAAATGATTGGTTTAGCTGAACAAAATATTAGTATCTAAAGCATCTTTGAGCGTTTCTTGTTCATAAGTAATATCGGTTGACTTATGGAGTTCGAGAGACCAACGAATTTAGCTCAATTTAAAAAGCATGAACCAAGTAGATTACCGGTTCATGCCCTCAAGTTGCCAAATTAACTATAAAGGTTTAATTTTTTGGTTTACTTCAGGCTTTTAAATAATCAAGGTCCTTTTCAGTGCTCACCCAATATTGACTTGGGCTTTTCATGGATAGATTTCGTTATTGGACGTTCGTTAAGTATTTTCCATATACATAACCTGTTTCCTTACCGTACTTAATTTTGTACCAAGAACTGCTATTAGTAATGACGGTAACAGTTTGGTTTTTCTTCAAAGAGCCAAGAACTTTCCCTGATGTGGAGGGTTTGGAACGGACATTTAACTTTGTAGCATTGACCCTACCAGTCATATTCTTCGCTGGCGGTTTGTTTAATGTATAGGAAGTCGTCGTTGCACGTTTGTTCTTACTTGGATCTATCGCTGTAATGTTAAACGTATACTTTCCGTTCAAAACCTTTGATACATCCCATGATGCACTTTGGACACCGGCATTTTTATTAGTATTATTGGTCAGTGTCGCCACGGTTTTGCCTTTTGCATCTTTTACTTGAACAGTTACCTTCGCCTTTTCGTTAATCTCATACTTCAAATCAACTTTATTCGTTCTTGAATCATATGAAGTTTTTATATTCTTAATGGAAGGTGAAGTTGTATCGGGTTTTGTTAATGTAAATGTAACCGTTGCTGAGCTTTTATTTTGATTACTATCGATCGTTGCAATTTCAAATGAGTACTTTACGTTCAAAACCTTCGATACATTCCACGATGTCCATTGAATACCGGCATTTTTCTCTGTATTATTGATCGGAGTAGCTAGGATTTTACCTTTTGCGTCTTTTACTTGAACAGTAACCTTTGATTTTTCATTGGTCTCATACTTTAGAAAAACCTTATTCGTTTTTGAGTCATATGATGTATTTGTATTATTAATAACTGGAGCCGTTGTGTCAGGCTTTGTTAATGAAAATGGAACAGATGCTGAACTTGAATTATTACTACTATCAATTGTTCTAATTTCAAAGGTGTATGAACCGTTGCTTACCCTTGAAGCATTCCAAACGGCTAATTGCGATCCTGATGGCTTTTCGTCCCCTGAAACAAGAGAAGCGATGATATCCTCTTTTTCATCCTTAACTTCCACTGTCACATTCGCTTTTTCATTCGTATCAAAGGTTAATTTGACTTGGTCTGTTTTAGTATCATAATACGTTTTTATATCATTAATTATTGGCGCTGTTTCATCTTTAGGGGCAGGGTCCGGAACTGGTGTTGGGATTGGCGTTGGAATGACAGGTGCCGGGTCCGGCTTTACTGGTTCTACTTCCTCAGGTTCTGGCTCATAAGCTTGTTTTAAGCTTGTTCCTTCATAATAGAATGCAAGAATCTCGCGATACGTATATCCCTGTTCGCCAGCCTTTTTCGCGCCATACTGGCTTAGTCCGACACCATGGCCGAAGCCTTTTCCTGAAACGTTAATCGTATCCTTTGCAGTATCCACTTTGTCTATTAAAAAGCTTTTCATGAAGCTCAGACCTATAATGTCTCTAATTTTGGAAGCCGCTACATCTTCTAATATTACACTTTGATGTAGCGCTTTCCCCTTTTCTTTCACCATAAATTCAATCGTAATACTTCCTTTACTCACCCTGCCGCCACTTGTTGGTGCTTGAAGGGTGAGTAAAGGGACAGCGATAATTTTAATGTCTTTGCCTGTATAGCCATTTGACTGTAGCCATGCTTTTATATTAGAAATTTCTTGTGTTTGTTCGACTTCCTTCGTATTAGCCCACCATGTATCTGCTTTTGTCAGGTCTAAGTTTGTAAGGTCTATTTGATGCTTTTTCACACTAAAGCTCCATGCAGTTTGCGGATCATATGGATCGTTTTTGACCATTAAATATGGTCGCTCTGTGCCGCCCCAAACATTTTTGTTGGACTCCGTTTTTCCACCATTGCTAGAGTAAAAAAGAGCATCTGAACCTATATGTTGTTTATCACTATAACCAATGACCTGACCTTCTGTTGCTTTAACAGCTCTTGTTGAATTTTCGTGCCAAGCATAGCCACCGTATACCTGGAAATTCACTGTGTCATCGGGTGTTCTATTGATGTAGCTCATTGCATAGGTTCTTGCCGCAACAGCCTGTGCCTTTAAGGCTTCTTGATTCCATAAAGCCGGCATTTCAGCTGGAACAACCCCTTTTAAATAATCTTCAAGACCAATCGAGTTATACGGACGGATGAATTTCCCATCTTCCATAATAAAACGGAAACTACCTAAGTATGTACGGCCATTAATCGAAAGTGGACCGTTCCCTGTTTCAGGTCTCACCTCAACCTCAGAAGCTTTTCCTATTTCTTTTGAATCTGACAGTACAACAATGTCCGTACCGCTGACCCTCAACGTATACTTCTTGTTCGATTCTAGTTTTACATTTGCTAGATTCGTAGTGTACGTGACTTCCGGTTCAACGGTAATCTCAGATTTGTTACCCAGATAGCCTTTTAATTTAACCTTAATGATTGGATCGGATGCCGCTTTAACTGATATTTCTGGAAGCAAAAATAGCATGAGAACGAGTGTAACAAACATCCACACTCCATAATGCACCTTTTTCATTGAATAACCTCCTCGGAACTAAAAAATATCTAAATAATAGTATAGCACCCATAATTAAACAGAGGGCGCTTTATTTAACTATGTTAGGTGTGGCTTTGAAATAAAGATGAACTGTTTATAAAAAAGTCGCACCGTTCGCAAAAAAGATGAACCGAAATTTCCTATATCTTTAAAGAATATCTGTATCACCATTCTCAAGTTTCTCTCTTACATCTGAATAAAATTTAGTGTAATCCGTTTCCCTTACTGCTCGAATAGAAAGTTGTGTATCCTTGCTTAGAGGTTTCTCTTCATCTAGAAAACTGATCATTTCCTTATTATCTTTTACTTCATCGTACATTGATACAAACCAATAATTTAAGAGAACAATTCTCACAAATTCTTTAAGTTCCTCATAATAGAGGTATGTTATTCTATCTGTGCTTTGTCCATGAATATACTTCGAACGTTCATCACAATTTTTTTATTCTTGAATAGGTTTTATCTTTCTTATCTTTATCAAAAATTAACTTACTTGTATAAGTTGAAACTTTTTCAGCAATTTTCTCTTTGTCATAATTAAATAACGATTCAAGTGATGCGATTAGACATAAAAGTTTTACTGAAATGTTATTAACAGAAAAAGATTGATCAAAATAATCTAGGGCACGACTATATTCTTTATTTTCGCTCATCATTTTTGTCATTAAATCCCAACGCATATGAAAATTTAGTCAACTAGATTGTAATTTCCAATTTTTTTCTGAAAACCTAGAAGGATGGTCTAATGGTGAGAAAACTTGCGTAAAAAAGCTTTTTCTACAAATTCCATTTCTTCATCGTAAACTTCAAAATTTATTACTGGGATAAAAATATCAAGGTTTGTTACTAATCTAAGTACTTTTTCAAGGTATAGGACTTTGTTACATAATTCATCAAAGTTCTTTTCAACGTATTTTTTTATTTTACCTTTTGAAGCTCCATTATTATTTGAAATCTCAATTTCAATTGGGTCATCATTTTCAAAGCAACAATAATAATGTTTTTCATCACCATCAAATGGTATAAACCAATAGAAGAGAGTAGGATTTGCTAGGCTGTAATCCGTATACTATTGCTTCATACTTCAATTTTAACTTTTTCATATTTTCCCCTTTTTGATTTTTATTTTACAGCAAGGGATATTAGAAGTGACCATTTAGTCTAACTTTTCTTAACGTAAGTATCGATCTTTTTATGTCTAAAAGTTAAAACTTTAAGACACTCTTAAAAATAGAATTTTTTTTGGTTATTTGTTCTTGTTTCGGGTCTAAAAGTTAGTCTATAATTTTATGTATAAAACATTTAAGACTTTTAGACAAAGGGTGATACAAATTGTTAATTGGTTATGCAAGAGTTTCAACTACTGGCCAGGATTTAGAAACACAAAAAGAAATATTGGCAAATGAAGGGTGTGAAAAGCTTTTTGTTGAGAAAGTAACTGGAACAAGTACCAAACAAAGAACTCAACTTTATGAAGCTTTGGAATTTGCGCGAGAAGGAGATACATTAGTGGTAACAAAAATAGATCGTTTAGCTCGTTCTATTATGGACTTAAATAAAATAGTTCAAGGGTTGGCTGAAAAAGGGGTTAAAGTTAGATTTGTAAAAGAGGATATGAAGTTTGATGGTTCAAACGAAGGAAATAGCTTACAAACACTCCTTTTTAATATTTTAGGTTCTTTTGCACAATTTGAACGTGATCTTATTGTAGAAAGAACTACAGAAGGTCGGGAGAGAGCAAAAAGGCAAGGGAAACATATGGGAAGACCAGGACAAGATGAAAAGACTTTAAAACGAGCTATTAAGCTTTATAATGAACGTGAAACAAACGGAATGAGTGTAAATGACATAGTAAAAGCTACAGGAGTTCCACGTTCCACGTTATATGCTAAAAGGTAATGGGGTTGCTGTGGCAGCTCTTTTCTTATGGAACTAAAGGGGCAGGTTAGTTCATCAAGAGTTTTCTATTTTGTGGTAGAATTTAAACAGAAAATACAGCAAGAGAGGAGATATAAAATGCAAATTAAAGTGACAGAGGACTTTTATCTCTCAGCATCAAATTATTGCAGGGTCATCGAGAATTTCGGCTCCATTAAGGGAAATAATTTAACAAGTCTACTTTGTTCGCTTTTAGAATTGTACACAAAAGCTCTTAGTCTTCCAGATGTTGAATCAGACAATGAAAAAGAAACCGACTTTGAAATATCTGTCCCCTTAATTAATTTAAAAAAGTACGACCACTATTGGGAGGTTTTTAATCCATATCATTTTGGTGAACCAGTAGAGGCAAGTTTGTCTGATGACATATTGGATATCTATAAAGATGTTAAAAGAGGCATATTTTTATATGAAAAAAATGAGCACATAGAGGCTATCTGGGAATGGAAAGTAAATTTTGAAATACATTGGGGCAGTCACGCTGTTGATGCAATTCGTGCTCTCCATTCTATAAAAAATTTAGTGAATACTTCTTGAACTAACGGATGCGTTAGCTGAAGATCAGAGCTGTCTTTAAGGCAGTTTTTTCTTTATGCAACTATCGTGGCAGGCTAGTTTAAGTATAATTATCATTTGGTAATATTACCATTCAATTGTTATAGGAAGTGAAAAGATGATCTTTTATTATTTAATGCTCATAGTAGGAGCTTTATCAGTAATAGGCGCAGTATTTGTTTTTTTTGCTATGTATGTTGATAAAGAATATTCATTATTAAATGTAGTTAAAAGCTTAGGAAGCTTTGTATTTGGTGTTTTTCTTTTAGCTGTTACCCTCCCAAGCCTAAAATATGTTGTGCTAAAGGAATATGATGTCGTCAGTGGAAAATGTGTTGTCGAAATAGATTCATCAGGTCGTTCTTCTATGGCAGACTTTAACATGCTCGATACAGATGAACTGTTTACTTTCAATGATATTCCTGCACTTGATGCTTATGGAAAGTCAATCCCTTATTATTGTAAGGTGACAGTTACAAAGGACCATATGTTTGAAATTGGTTACAGAATATATGATGTCAAAACAAGAAAGTTAATATTAACAAGCCCGTAGCCATGTATACAGTTGTAAATGATAAAAGAGGCAATTACCTTTTTATCATTGATAGAAATTTTCCATTTGTGAAGAAATGTACTTAAACTAACGGGTGCGTTAGCTGAAGATCGGGGTAGGCAGCTTTTTCTTATAGAACTAACGGGGCAGGTTAGTTGCACAATAAATGATATAATAACCCTGGTTAAAAGCATCGTAAAGGTGGCTATTCAAATGGAAAATTGGATTGAACTATCTGAAATTGAAGATATAGAGGTATGGGATAGGATTTATGATGAATTTACTTTTAAGCCAAGCATATCAAAGTTCCCATCCTTTGAAGTGCCAAGTCCATTTATCACATATGATGTATCCCCGTGTCTAAATTGGTCCGGAGATTCAGAAACTTATGATGAGATTTACTATGATCTAGAGGATAAGTCATTGCTTGTTTTTCAAGAACTCACACAGAAAAATGAATATATGTATGCGTTAGATTGGCAACATCCAGGTTATTGGATAAACCCTCGTATGGAGTTTCCGAAAAGTGAATTTGATGAATGGACAGTACCTATTTTTCCAGACGGTGATTATTACTTTTTTATTCATAAGAATTTTGACTGGGGATTATTAGGACACCCTTGGGAAAAAACCATCACTATTTTTGGAAAAGAATTAATAAAAGGTTTTGAAAAACATAAACCAAGAATGTTTCAAAAGATATTACGTCAGGGATAATGTAAAACTTGTTGAACTAACGGGTGCGTTAGCTGAAGATCGGAGCTGTCTTTAAGGCAGCTTTTTGTTATGGAACTATCGGGGCAGTTTAGTTCCATAAGGGGTACCGTCAGGAAAATGCGGATTTACAACGCTAAGAGGGCCAGATTGTAGAACAATACCTTTAAAAGTAATTAGGGATTTATGTAAAATGAAAAAGGCTGTCTAACTTAGACAGCCTCTCACGCACTGTTAGTTATGCAATAAAGAAAAGTCGGTTAGAACAATAAAGTCTATACTCCTTTGATATCTTCTGGACCCCAATAAGCTTTCATATCTACAACTTTACCTGAGTCATTAAAAGTCATGACATCAATACAATGAATTTGTACTTCCTTTCCGTCCATATCCATATTAATAATGAATGCCATGGCTGCCGAGTTACTATGTGAACCTCGAATTGGGGCTGCTAGCTCAAGCTTGTTCACAAGAGTTATACCCTTCTGATAAAAAGAAGTGATGGCTTCTTTTCCTTCTATAGGTTGACTGCCAACTGGGTCTTCAATTCTTGCATTATCTGCGAAGAGAGAAACCAATGTATCCGCATTCCTATTATTAAAACTATCAATGTATTTTTGCATAACAGCCTTCATTTCAGCTTGTGTAGGCACTTTCTTCACCTCTTAAAATTTATAATTTATTGTACGGTTGTTAAATATTGTACAACTGTCTATTATTGTATTATCCTAGAGATACCAATGCAATCGTTAAAAACGTGAATTTCGTTGATTAAACAACAATGTAATAATATCTGTTCAATAAATAAGGTAGATGGTGATTAAAGATGACAAAAGTAGATAGAAGAATACTAAAAACCCGAGAAGCTATTAATAAAGCTTTCATTGAATTGCTGGCGGAGAAGAGTTTTGACCATATTACAATTAATGAAATTGCGGAACGAGCCAATATTAATCGAGGAACCCTCTATCTTCATTTCACTGATAAATACGATTTAATGGACAAAGCTATCGAAAGTAATTTAAAGACATTTACAGGTTCTTGCGTGGTGAAAAAAGGTGAGCAAGGGGCTAATGATATGGCAAACTCATTACTCCCCATATTTGAACATTTTGAGCAAAATTATTTGTTTTATTCTACTATGTTAGATAACAGGGGGAACCAATGTTTTCGAGAACACTTGCTTCAAGTTGTCATTAAAGGAACGAATGAGTCTTTAGGTGAAGGTATCAACCATGAACTAAATAAAGAAATAACCGTTCAATATATGGCTGCTGCTTTTGTGGGCATTGTTGAATGGTGGCTTAAGAATGAAATGCCTCTGTCACCTCTTGAAATGGCAAGACATATGTGTGTTTTAATACAAAAGAATCTGTAGTAAGTTCTCTCCCTAAACGGGTACTATTCTTTAATTTTTGAAGCAATCTTTCTCAATACCAGCTAATAGAAGTTATGTTGATTATTCATGAATAGGGCGCTTTAATGAAGTAACTAAAGCCTAATTTCTCACTTATAACACCGAGAAATTAGGCTTTTTATATTTTTTTGATTTCCTTAACGTTGTAAATCCGCATTTTCCTGACGCTACCCCTATAAGAAGTAAACAATCTTAATGTTTGTTCACCTAATGGGTGTTTTAGCTGAAGATCAGAGCTGTCTTAAAGACAGCTTTTTCTAATGGAACTAAAGGGGCAGCATTCCTGTAATGAATGGAAAGTAAGTTTTGAGTACATCTTTCTTATTAAACAAAAACAGCTAAGTTTGTGATTTTATACACTTAAACTAACGGGTGCGTTAGCTGAAGAACGGAGCTGTCTTTAAGGCTTAGTGACAGGGTAGCTGCTCTAGTCCGCAGGATTTTTTCCATTAAAAGTAAACTAATGTTTATTATAGTGGTTTAAGTGGTCTCCTCTTTTTTCTGCTTCCTCTTAGCTCTTATAAGTGTACTTTTCGAAATACCGGTCTTTTCTTCCACTTCTTTATAAGAATGATTTTTTAGGAGTGATAAAGCATGTTCGATTTGTTTCTTTTGGTATTTTTTAGGTCGCCCTTCCCTAAAATCCTCCCGTAATTTAGCTATTGATTTGCCTTCTTGAGTTCTTTCCACAATCATATCACGCTCAAATTCCGCAAATGCACTCATAATGATAAAAATAAGTCTTCCTGTTGCTGTATTCTCCACTAGACCCATGTTCAATATATGTACTTTTACTCCTCTTTCAAATAAGTCTTTAATGGTATGGATTCCATCTACTGTTGATCTTGCAAAACGGTCCAATTTGGTAACTACTAAAGCATCTCCCTTTTTTAATTGTGCCAATAGCTTCTTAAATTCTGGCCGATCTGTTTTTGTTCCAGTAAACTTTTCAGAATAAATAAAGTCACAATTTTCCTTGAAGTTATGATTCTTATATTTTATAGTTTCTATTTTATAATTTTTTCAATTCAGGTCTGATAACGTATGTTTTCAGCGTTTTGCTACAGGGAACACTTTTGTTCTTCCTTTTCTTTTACCATTCTTTTGTATCTACTATTTACTCAACTTTTACAAAAAAATAATTTTCTTTACATAGTTAATATTGAGTTAACATTACTAGACTATCTTTTATGTATCGAGTTTGTGTTGAATAAAAATCAGCTACGGAAAATAACCCCCTTTTAAAAATTTGATTTTCTTCATCCAAACTCTTTAAAACGCTAGTTAGCTATTCTTATGGAGGTTGTTATGAATCATTAGTTCGACATAGCATTAACGGACAAACCTATGAATTTACTTAAGAAAGGAGAACCATCTATATGCCTATTCACACGTCGTATAATCCAAAGGGGCGACAAGAGCTAAAGCATGGGATTACTTATATCGATTACATGTTGTTAAAGACTAAGATAAGACATTTAATGAAACTCGACCCTAACGCTGGTCCGAACGGTAAATACCTCATTCGTTCTTGCTATTTCGATAATATTAGTAACAAAATTTTGAATGAGAAAAAAGAGGGCTACCTAAATCGCGATAAATATCGTGTTCGTATTTATGGAAAAAGCGCAGGTGTAGTAAACTTAGAGCGAAAAAGCAAGAGAAATAACTTGACATTTAAGTCGAAATGCAAAACGTCGAAAGAAGAATTTGAAAAGATGCGTGTTGGCGATATTGAGTGGATGAAGGATGATGAGCGAGGTCTTATGCGTGAGTTATATTTTGAAATGACGCAATATCAACTGAAGCCAATGACAGTGGTTGATTATGAACGTGAAGCCTACATTTATTTATATGGTAATGTTCGTATAACCTTTGACAGCAAAGTACAGTCTAGTCTCCAGAACACTGATATGTTCAATAAACATCTGCCAATGGTAGATGTACTCGAGCCAACTGAAGTCATTCTTGAGGTTAAATATGACGAGTATTTGCCAGAAATTATACGATATATGCTGCAAGGCGTTAATACTGTGCATGAAGCCTATTCAAAATACCAATTAAGCCGTATGTACGTTTAAACTAGAATTTAATCAGGAGGAGTAACACATTATGGAATCAATTAATTTCAATGATATTTTTAAATCAAGCTTCCTAGAGAAAGCAGCTTCATTTTCATTAACAGATTCTCTGCTAGGATTACTATCTGCTTTTTTACTTGGCTTTTTTGTTTATGCCGTTTACAAAAAGACATTTAACGGAGTCATTTACTCACATTCATTTAATATATCACTCATGGTCATGACAATAGCAACTGCATTGGTCATAATGGGGATTAGCTCTAATGTTTTATTATCTTTAGGTATGGTTGGTGCATTATCAATTGTTCGCTTTCGTACACCAATTAAAGACCCGATGGATTTAGTATATTTATTCTGGTCTATTATAGTTGGTATATTGTGTGGAGCCGGATTCATTTTATTAGCTGTAATAGGATCCATTGTAATAGGGATCGTATTAATTGTGTTCGCAAACAAAATTACGGTTCAAAATCCTTATTTAGTTGTCGTAAAGTTTAACTCAGAAGCAACAGGCCAAGAAATTGAAAGGATTTTAAAAGAAAAAACGAAAAAATTCAATTTGAAATCTGAATCAATGATGTTAGGGAATGAAACAGAAGCCACATATGAAGTACGCGTTAAAGAAAATGATTCACAGATTGTAAAGAGTATTGCCAAAGTGAAAGGTGTAACGTCTGCTGTCATGCTAAGTTATGATGGTAACTTTACAGCGTAATGTAGTCTTTGGGAAATCTGTTTCGGCAGGTTTCCTATTTTTTAAAGGAGTGCAATCAGATGATAAGTAATAAATTTGTTTACTCCATAATGGCTGGGTTAATCGCTCTCTTTTTAATCGTCCTCATGGTCCTGCCGAATCTAGGAGTTGAAGCTAAAAATGATGAATTTTCCTATGAAACAAAGCTGTTTAATGAAAAAAAAGTAACTACAGTCGATATTGAAATCAATGAAGAAGATTGGGCGGATATTTTAAAGAACCCGAATAAAGAGGAATATAAAGAAGCCTCTGTGACAATCAATGGAGAGCGAATCGGGAATGTGGCGGTCAGAACAAAAGGAAATTCCTCTCTTATGTCCGTAGCGAATAGTGATTCAAATCGTTATAGTTTAAAAATAGATTTTGATCATTATGATAATACACAAAGCTTTTATGGGTTAAAAAAACTGAATTTAAATAATAATTTCAGTGATACAACCCAGATGAAAGAGTATGTATCTTATGAAATGATGGAATCAATGGGACTCGCCACACCGGATCATTCTTATATGAATGTTACGGTCAATGGCGAGGATTATGGCTTGATGCTGGGAGTCGAAGCAGTCGATGAAACCTTCCTTGCGAAGAACTACGGAAGCAATGACGGCTTTTTGTATAAGCCGGATGGAACTGGAAGTGATTTGAAATATATAAGTTCTGACATAGATGATTACTCAGGTCTTAATCCGAAAACAAACGAATCCAATCTCGATCAATCCAATATTCTGGACATGATTGATGTCATTAATAATGGCGGAGACATAGAAGAGTACATCGATGTTGATAATATGCTGCGCTATTTTGCCACAACGACAGCTCTTGTCAGCATGGATAGCTATCAAGGTATGATGAAACATAACTATTACCTTTATGAAGAGGATGGAAAATTCTCCATCATTCCATGGGATTATAATATGGCATTCGGTGGATTTTCCATGGGTGGTATGGGAGACATGGGCGACAGGCCGATGCCCGAAGGAATGGAGAATATGGACATGTCCAAATTGATGGAAGGTGGAGAAATGCAACTTCCTGAAGGACAAGAACTGCCGGAAGGCATTAAAGGTGGAAACATGTTGGATGCCATGACAAATGAAGAGATCATGACAGACGAAGCCATTAACTTTGATATTTATAATCCGGTTCAAAGTACTACTTTAGAAGATCGACCTTTATTGAATGCTCTGTTAGAAAACGAAGAATATTTAGCTAAATATGAAAAATATTTAGAAGAAGTATCCACCAAATATTTTACAGAAGAAAATGTAAGTAAAATAACAAGAGAAGTGTCAGCAACCATTTTAACGTATGTAAAAGCGGATCCATCCAAATTTACGACAACAGAACAATTTCTAGCAGGTGTAAGCGGCGAAAATAGCCTGGCTGCTTTTGCCGGTGCACGGTCAGAATCTATCTTAAAGCAGCTTTCTGGTGAGCTGGTTATTGATAGTAAATCTGCTGAAGAAGATCCACAAGTTGATCATAATACAGAACCGAAGGAATCTCCCCCAATCCAATCAACTCAAGATGACTCTGGTCAAAGTGAGAAATCTGAGGGGATGAAACCTCCTGAGGGGTTCGACCCAGAGAATATGCCTGAGGGAATGGATCTCCCTGAAGGATTTGATCCTAGCAAAATGCCTGATGGAATGGGCCAAGGGCAGATGGGAGATTCAGGTGAGAATGTTGATCCTGTCTCTTCTATGAAAAGTTTGGCATTGACTCTAGGTTCATTACTCATCTTACTTCTAGCCATATTTGGGGTAAAGAAATTCAACCGTCGTGGCTTTCGTTAGAACATTAAATGTAGCTTAAAAATTGCATAAGTCTGAATGAAAAAGCGATGGGTTGTACAATAGTACACTTACATCGCTTTTTTATAAATATTAACCAAGTGTATAAATACTTACAAATAGAAGATTTGTAAAGAATAATGTCAAAGGAGGACTAATATTGGTAAAAATTTTAATTGTAGATGATGATATGCATATTCGTGAATTAATGAAATTGTATTTAGAAGATGAGCATTTTGAAGTCATTGAGAAAAGTAATGGCTCATTAGCGTATGAATATTTAGAAAAGAATCATGTTGACCTTATTATCCTAGATATTATGATGCCTAAAATGGACGGTATCCAATTTTGCCATGAAATTCGGAAACTACATGATGTTCCCATTTTAATGATTTCTGCAAAGGATCAAGCACAGGATCGGATTAAAGGATTTCAAGTAGGTACAGATGATTATTTAGCAAAGCCATTTGATCCAGTAGAAATGGTTCTTCGTGTTAAGGCACTGTTAAAAAGAGCGCGTTTACATACAGATCAAATATTAACGATAGGCAAAATTTTACTAAACCGGACAACTTATGAAATCAACTACCCGAATGGTGAGAAGGAAATCTTACCTTTAAAAGAGTTTGAGCTTCTTTTCATGTTAGGTAGTTACCCAGGGCAAGTATTTACTCGTGATGTGCTGCTCGAAAAGATCTGGGGTATGGATTTTATTGGAGTCGACCGCACGGTAGATGTGCATATTCGCAAGCTAAGAGAACGTTTAGAACCTTATGATACAGCGATGCAAATCGTCACACTAAGGGGAATTGGTTATAGAATTGAGGTGCAGGATGGTAAAGAGCTTATACATTAGACTTACCCTTACATTTGTCGGAATTGTTGCCTTAAGCTTTCTCATCGCATTTTCAGTCACTTCCTATTTTTATAAAAATCGTGTCGATGAAATAATAAAAGATGAAATTTCAGATGTAAAACAATCGATTGAAGTACAATTACAATATGCAACCTTCGATGAAATAAAAGAAAATATTCGATTGATTTATCGTTACCAAATTGATTTTATTCAATACGGAAAGAGTTCTGAAAAGATTCCAAAAGATGAATTGGAAAAAATTTATTCAGGTAAAGAAATTTATCACCTAACACCAGGACCTGATATGTATATTGGGCTGCCTATAACTATTGAAGGCGAGAAAGGTGCTTTAATTCTTACGAAAAAGGCATTTGAAACATCTATGTTATTTAAATCTCTCTCTGACATCACTTGGGTAGCTATATTAATTGGAACAATCTTTATACTGATCATTACAAGAAGTATTGTCAATCCCGTAAAAAAGTTAACTGAAGCAACAAAGCAGCTTGCACAAGGGAATTTTGACGCAATTTATCAAACGAAGCGAAAAGATGAAATTGGCCAGCTTACAGAAAGCTTTAACGAAATGGCAAAGGAATTAAGCCTGCTTGTTAAGATGCGAGAGGATTTTGTATCGAACGTATCCCATGAATTTCAAACCCCTATTACATCGATTTTAGGTTTCACCAAGGCACTTGAGCACAAGAAGCTTACAGAGGAACAGCGAAAACGTTATTTATCCATTATCAGAAGTGAAAGTGAGCGGTTATCATATCTCAGTAAAGATATTTTAAGATTATCTCATTTGCAGCATGGGCAATATCAACTCGTACTTTCAACGTTTTCCATTGATGAACAAATTCGAAATGTATTGATTACCCAAGAGCCCCAATGGTCTGCGAAAAACCTAAAGATTTCCCTTGACATGGAACATATATTAATCCAAGCCGATGAGAATTTATTACAACAAGTATGGGTGAATTTTATTAACAATGCTATCAAATTTTCTCCTGAAAACGGTGAAATAAATGTGTGTGTGAAGCAATTATATATGGAAAAGATTGAAATCTCCATTAAGGATTTTGGTCCTGGTATTCCAGAGAGTGAACAAAAGCTTATTTTCACTCCTTTTTATAAGGTTGACCAAGGACGCGATGCAGCTGTTAAAGGAAGTGGACTAGGGCTAACCATTGTGCAACAAATTGTAGATCTGCATCATGGTACCATTCAAATTGTTAGTGAGAATGGAAACGGTACAACCTTTATTGTAACCCTTGCAAATAAGCTTTCAATACCGTACTTAAAAATATAACAATGAAGTCGTTTAAATCTAAGGGTTTCTTCAGTAATCCCGGCGCTTAAAATGAATAAGCATTAAGAAAAAAAACCGTAAATGTACAAAGTTTTATACACAAACTTGTATTTTTACGGTCTTTTGTTATGCAAAAAGTATACTGCTATTTGCCAAATACATTTAAGCCGCATGAAGTTTAATCGGTATTCTCTGGTCCATATTTAATTCAAAAATTCCATATGGATTAACATGATGATAAAAAAGAGGAGTTAAACCTCGAAAATCTTCTGGTGTCATTTTCTTTATCCAATATTGGTGGTTATCATATAGAACTTCTTGTACCATTAAGGTATTCATGTAGACTAAACAATTTTGAAGCAGTTGAAGCGATAAAGCTGATACTTCTTGATCTTCTAATGAATTGGATCGCATTTCACTATTTTTTCCATAAAAAATATAGGTAGTTACGGAATTCCATTGCTCCACTGTATTCAATCCTTCTTGGATTTCTCTTCGAGTTTCTTCAGAATGTAAATAGTCACATAAAAAGATGGTTTTTATCGCTTTTCCTAGTTCACATAACGCTAAATAAGTTGGATGTTTACTATCTCTTGTAAAGCGTTTTAAAATAGATTCTGCAGAAGCCGTTCCTAACCGTAGAGCAGTCGCAAACTTAACGATTTGCTCATACTGTTGTCGAATAAGGTCCCAGTTAATGGGTTTGCTTAAAACTGATTGTAATTGAGGGTACTTTTCATTCATACCAGATTCCGGTCGATATAATTTTTGAGCACCGATATTTTTGAAGCGAGGCATTAGTTTAAAACCAAGCAAGTGACTAAAAGCAAAAGCAATCACGCTTTGCCCATGTGTGTCGACATAGTTTCGATCAACTTCCATATCTGTACAGTGACGAAGCACTCCTTCCATCATCGCAGCTACTTCGGAAGAAAGACAAGACTTAACCTGAGAATAAATACAGGCAGATTTTCGATCCGTATGCCAATAGATCATGATTCCGTATTTTTTATAGCGAGGATGCCATTCTGTCAGTAGATTTTGATCCCAAGATCCCATATGTTTGGAATCGGAAGCACAAGCAGTGGTAGCTTCTCCCCATACTTCTTTTAGTCGATGGTGAATAATATGATTGGTCACTTCCGCATTGGCTTTTCTTAAATGGTCTTTATGTATAAACTTTTGACGAATATACCGAAGTTCTCGATAATTATCGAGGTGATTTCCAGCAGATACTGCTTTTAAACCAGTATTTGTTCCTAATCCAAATAAGCTAAAAAGCAAACGGCGCTGGATGGTTTCTTGATCTAATATTTCTCGATTAGCTGCAGTCTTAAAATGTTTGGTAAACCCTGTGTGAAAGTCTGTTTCTTTTAGTAAATCTAACAGGTTAATACCAGTCCACCGATTCTTAATCTCCTGTTTAATTCTTAGCACATGGGGAGGTTCTGGTTGCTTATCAAGTGGAGTAACTCGAATCCATCCTTTATTATTTTTTGCAGAAATCGCCACCTTTTCATTACTTTTATCCTCTAATCCTTGATGAAGCATATGAAGTTTATCTTTCATCAACTGTTTAATATCTTTGATAAAAGGCTCCACATCTAATGGTATTTTTAATGCTTCAAAGTATTCTTCCTTGTTCTCCTCAAAATCTTGCGGAAGATCTTCATCTGGGTTACGATATCGATCCGCACCCTCGATCCAAATTTCTTTGCAACGAAGTTGGGTACGAAGCGACTGAATGACCGCAATTTCATAATTGATCCGATTCACTCTTTCTATTCCCTGACTATCTGTTTCGATAATGACGTCTTTCCATTTAGGTTGAATGACACCATCAATAGGAACCTCGTCTCCAGCAGCAAAATAACGTTGCCCACTTTCTCCATATTCTCGAATGAGTTGGATGGCTTCAATCACCGGTTGATGAGATTGATTGTTAGACCGAAAGGTAAGATTCATTAGGATGTCAGTAAAAGCCTGTCGGTAATGTCCGCGATACGAAGTATGCATCCTGGTATAGATTCTTTCTTTATACTCACGATTATTTTTGGTCATCTCTTGTATAATATCTCGGATTTTGGAAGCACTAACAATAGGAAACAATGTGTCTTGAATAACTCCTTCTGGATAATCTACGGTCGCCTTCAATAAATTTATAATATGTTTATTTTTTCCTTTCACTCTTTCTAATTCTTCTACTGCTTCTTTTCGAGTTGTATTTTTAGCCTTATTCCTAATTTTAAGCGTAATTTCATCCAATAAATCTGCTAATGAGTCAATAATTTCCCCGTGTTGATGTGAAAATAAGATGGCTAGTAGGGTATAACGAATAGGGGCAGGATGCGCAAATAATTCCGTTACCGTTTCCGTGGCTGCGCGAAGCCGATATTTCTTTACTAATTTCGAAGGCAAATGATGAAATAGTCTTGGAGGGATTTCTAGATGCCGGATGGCTAATAATTTTTTTAATTCCGTTTCCATGGTATTTACACTTGGTTTACATGGAGAAGATAAAAGATGTCGAAAAGTGAGATTATCAGTTTCTATTTTTTCATGAAATGTTTCTTCTATTTCCGAACCCTCATCTAAATGAGTTTCCAATAAAGCATCTAATCGAGAACAACTCATAGAAGAAAGCTGTTGGAAAGTCGATTTATATAAATTTTTCTCAAAAGTATCTATGGCCGAATTAATCATTCGTTTTAAACTGCCTGTAGAAGGTGGTTCGACTTTCCATTTACGAAATAGGTTATATGCTTGATTTTTTAAATAGTCCGTATCATGTGTAAACTGAACTTGTTCATCCAGCCATTCAACCAAAAGGTTATTTTCCTTTGCAGAAAGTTCTCGAAAACCAAAAAGATTACGTATTGCTTTCCGATGATCTGTATAACTTCTTTCTTTGCCTCCCCAACCATAATGTTCGAAAAAATCTTCAATTGAAGCACCTATTTGTTTACCTAGATACTGAACAATATCTATGGGTACATCTTGTTTCTTATTTGGAAAACGAGCTTCCAGTTGAAAACATTTAAGGAGGACTGCAAATCCTAAACGATTTGCGTTTGACTTCTTACTCAATACTAAATGGCGTTCGTTTGGCAATAACATAAAGTGCTCCAATAATTCTTCTTCATTCCAATTTCTTTTCAATTTTCTCCCTCATCTCGCTGAATTTATACAATAAATAGTATAATTTGGATTATAGCGAGCCTCAAGAATCCCTAATAAAAAGATAAAAAAATTCAACTTACTATTATTGGAAAAAATCCTGCGGACTAGAGCAGCTACCCTGTCACTAAGCCTTTAAGGCAGCTTTTTTGTATGAAAACACATTAGTAAAAAAGCCATGCTAAAATAAACCCTTCATATTCTCATTTTTTTGAAGGGCGTAAATGTACTATGTCGTTATATTAACTGATTATGCAGTTT